>JAZLCB010000300.1:0-5326 GCA_045614005.1 Clostridia bacterium | reverse complement strand
CTACGGCAAACTTCTACGGACCGGGTTGCGACAAACAGATGGAAAAGGGCACATGTAAGAATGTTCGTTGCCTTTATCCCAAAGTATGCCCCAACCTCAAGGTAAGCCACAAGAAGTATCTTGAGCTGCTTCGTAAGCTAAGAGCGCTTCCCAATGTCAAGAAAGTGTTTGTCCGTTCGGGCATACGCTACGACTATCTCATAGCAGACAAGGACGATACATTCTTCCACGAGCTTTTGGAGCATCATGTATCAGGTCAGCTCAAGGTAGCACCCGAGCACATATCGGACAATGTATTAAAGTACATGGGCAAGCCCGGAAAGAATGTGTACAACAGATTTTCGGATAAATTCTACGCCATAAATGAGAAACTCGGCAAAAAGCAGTTCCTTGTGCCGTATCTTATGTCCAGCCACCCCGGTAGCACACTTCACGATGCCATAGAGCTTGCACTCTATATAAAGAAGCACAATCTCCACCCCGAACAGGTGCAGGACTTTTATCCCACACCGTTTACCATATCCACATGTATGTTCTATACGGGGCTTGACCCCTTTACCATGGAGGAGGTTTATGTACCTCGCGACATGGAAGAAAAGCGAATGCAGAGGGCACTTCTTCAGTTTCGAGTACCCGATAATATACCGCTTGTAATAAAAGCACTCAAAAAGGCAGGCAGAGATGACCTCATAGGCTACGACTCCGACTGTCTTGTACGACCTATATCAAACCCACAGGGAGGAAGAAAAAATGTATCAGATTTTAGACGGCAAAAAAGTGTCCCAAAAGGTAAAGGACGAGTTAAAAACCAAGGTAGCAGAGCTAAAGGCAGAAGGAATTGAGCCTGCTCTTGCAGTTATTATAGTAGGTAACGACAGTGCATCCAAGGTGTATGTTGCAAACAAGGAAAAGGCATGCGAATATATCGGCATCCGTTCCGAAAAGTTTGCCCTCCCCGAGGAAACTACACAGGATGAACTTCTTGCACTTATATCCGAATTAAACGGCAGAAGCGATATCAACGGCATACTCTGTCAGCTTCCGCTTCCCAAGCACATAAACGAAGAAACAATATTAAATTCCATAGCTGTGGAAAAGGATGTAGATGCCTTCCACCCCGTAAATGTAGGTAAGATAATGATAGGTAACTTCGACTTCTTACCCTGTACACCTGCAGGTGTTATGGAACTTCTTGACGATGCAGGTATAGACTTAAACGGCAAGGAATGTGTGGTTATAGGCAGAAGCAATATTGTAGGTAAGCCTCAGGCTATGCTTCTTCTCCACAAGAATGCTACAGTTACAATATGCCATTCGCGCACCAAGGACTTAAAGGAAGTCTGCAAGAGAGCAGATGTCCTCGTGGTAGCGGTAGGCAGAGCCAAGATGGTTGACGAAAGCTACATCAAGGAGGGCGCAGTCGTTATAGATGTTGGTATGGACCGCGACGAAAACGGCAAGCTCTGCGGTGATGTTGATTTCGAGTCTGCATGCACCAAGGCAAGCTACATCACTCCCGTTCCCGGCGGTGTAGGACCTATGACAATAGCTACACTTATGAAAAACGCTGTTACAGCGGCAATAAGACAAAACGGAAGATAATAACATGGATTACAATTATCATACACACACCTTCCGTTGTGCACACGCATCGGGCAGGGAGATAGAATATATAAGAAGAGCAATAAAACACGGCATAAAGTACATGGGCTTTTCCGACCATGCGCCATTTATGTTTCCCGACGGGCATCAGTCGTATTACCGCGTACCCCTGGAGCTTGGCGAGGAGTATATAACTACTCTTACAAAGCTAAGAGAAAGATACAAAGACCGCATCGACATAAAGATAGGCTTTGAGATGGAGTACTATCCCTTGCACTTTAAAGATATGTTCAAAATTGTAAAGGACCTTGGCGCAGAGTACCTCATACTCGGTCAGCACTTTATATACAACGAGCGACCCAACGGCAAATATATAGGAAATGACGACAAGTGCAAAAAAGACCTTGCAGACTATGTTGAGAGTATTGCAGAAGGTATAAAAACAGGCGTTTTTACCTATGTGGCACACCCCGATGCTTTTAATTATCCTATAGATTCCACATACGAAAAACATATGGGAAAAATCTGCACAGCATCGAAGGAATATAACATACCTCTTGAACTCAATCTTTACGGCATCCGCGATAAGAGACTCTATCCCCGCGATGAGTTCTGGGCTATGGCGGGCGAGGTAGGATGCCCTGTAACATTCGGCTTTGATTCGCACGATGTAAAGAGTGCATACGATGGAGATTCCATTGAAGTTGCAGAAGAATTCGTCGCAAAGCACAAACTAAATTATGTAGGCAGACCAAATATAATAAATATATAAATTAGGGCAACCTCCGAGCAGTTTTCGGAGGTTGCCTTTTATTAAAAAAAATACTTCGATTTCGGTTGACATCTTGACTAAAATATTATAAAATAGATGATGGAATATGTTGAGGTAGTGTACACAATATTTTACGACTTTTTCATTGTATGCATGTACATTCACATACACCTATATGTTTTGAGATTAATTGATTTGAAAAATACTGAGAAAAGGAGGTTAAACGGTTCTTTATGACAACTACAATTATTGCTGCAGCTGTAGCTCTGATACTTGGCTTTGGAATAGGCTTTTTATTCAGAAGACAGATTGCAGAAGGAAAAATAGGCGGAGCTGAAAATAAGGCAAAGCAGATTATTGCAGATGCCAACAAAGCAGCAGAAACCAAAAAGAAAGAAGCTCTGCTCGAAGCTAAGGACGAAATCCACAAGAGCAGAACAGAATTTGAAAGAGAAATCAAGGACAGAAGGTCCGAAATGAATCGTCAGGAAAGACGTGTTCAGCAAAAGGAAGAAGCTCTCGACAAGAAAGCAGAAACCCTTGAAAAGAAAGACGAACAATTAAATAAGAAAATTAAAGAAGTAGATGTACTTAAGGAAGAAACATTAAAGGTTAAGACAGCTCAGCTCGAAATTCTGGAAAGAATATCCGGACTTTCCGTAGAAGAAGCAAAATCTTACCTTCTTAAGAACATAGAATCAGAAGTAAGACATGAAGCAGCGATTATGATAAAAGATATCGAATCGCAGGCTAAAGAAGAAGCAGATAAAAAGGCAAGAGCCATCATAAGCACTGCCATTCAGAAATGTGCGGCAGACCATGTGGCAGAAGCTACAGTATCTGTTGTTGCCCTTCCCAATGATGAAATGAAGGGAAGAATTATCGGTAGAGAAGGACGTAATATCCGTGCTCTTGAAACAGCTACCGGTATTGATTTAATCATCGATGATACTCCCGAAGCAGTAGTTCTTTCGGGATTTGACCCTGTAAGACGCGAAATTGCCAGAATGGCACTCGAAAAGCTCATCGTAGACGGCAGAATACATCCTGCCAGAATTGAAGAAACTGTTGAAAAGGCGCGTAAGGAAATAGACGCTATTATCAAACAGGAGGGTGAGCAGGCAACCTTTGATACCGGTGTTCACGGACTCCACCCCGAGCTTATCAAGCTCTTAGGTAGAATGAAATACCGTACAAGCTACGGACAGAATGTCCTCAAACACTCCACAGAGGTAGCAAACCTTGCAGGTATTATGGCAGGTGAGCTTGGCGTAGATGTTAAGCTTGCAAAGCGTGCCGGTTTACTCCACGATTTGGGTAAATCCGTTGACCACGAAATAGAAGGTTCACACGTAGATATAGGTGTGGATATTGCCAAGAAGTATCAGGAATCACCCGAGGTTATACATGCCATTGCGGCACACCACGGTGATGTGGAAGCTACTACAGTTATCGCTTGCATAGTTCAGGCTTGTGATGCCATAAGCGCTGCAAGACCCGGTGCAAGAAGAGAAAATCTCGCAACATACATCAAGAGACTTGTAAAGCTTGAGGAGCTTGCAGATTCCTTCCCGGGAGTTGAAAAGTCCTTTGCTATTCAGGCAGGTAGGGAAATCCGTATTATGGTTAAGCCCGACGCAGTTAAGGATGAAGAAACAGTATTGCTCGCACGCGATATTGTTAAGAAGATAGAAAGCGAGCTTGAATATCCCGGCCAGATTAAGGTAAATGTAATAAGGGAAACACGCTCGGTAGATTACGCAAAATAAACCCAAAAAACGGGCAACAAAAAGTTGCCCGTTTTTTATCTCAAAAAGGAGGTATAGGTTATGAAAATTCTGCTTATAGGCGATATATTCGGCGAGTGCGGTATGTCATATATAAAGTACGAGCTTAAAAACATAGTGGATAAATACGGTGCGGATGTAGTAGTAGCCAATGCCGAAAACGCTTCGGGAGGCAATGGGCTTTCCTATGGTGATTATGATGCTCTTATAAACTTAGGTGTAGATGCCATAACTATGGGTAACCACACCTTTGGAAGAAAAGAAATATTTAAAATACTTGAAACCGAACATAACATTGTCCGCCCCATAAATTATCCTGAGGGTACTGTAGGTAGCGGAAGCATGATAATAAATAGATTGGGTAAGAGAATAGGCATAATAAATGCCCTTGGCAGAGTGAATGTGGCAAATGTAGATTGCCCCTTTAAAGCCTGCGAAAAGGAAATAGAAGAATTAAAGGATAAAACAGATATAATCCTTGTGGACTTCCATGCGGATGCCACGAGTGAAAAAAGAGCTATGGGCTTTTTCTTGGACGGCAAGGCAACTTGTGTATTCGGTACACATACTCATGTGCAGACAGCAGATAATATGCTTCTTCCGAGGGGGACTGCATATATAACCGACCTTGGCATGACAGGCGCACAGGATAGTGTTCTTGGTGTAAAAAAGGAGATAATCATAGACCGCTTTGTAAATGCAATGCCACAGAAGTTTGAACACGCCGACGGCAAGGCTATGCTTTGCGGAGCGCTTCTTACTATAGACGATGATACCAACAAGGCTGTATCTATAGAACTCGTTACGGAAAGAGAGTAGAAGTATGAAGAGTAAAATAATTCGACTTATTATCTTAATACTTTGTATGTGTGTGCTTGTGTCGGGTTGCATGGGCAAGGACGAAAACGGCAGGGATGATTATGCCATTGCCACTCCCGAGGTAAAGGGTACTCTTAACCTCAGTTCGTACGCTCCCGATACATTAAATCCGCTTGCGACACAGTACTCTTGTGTAAGAGATATTTTGTATCTTGCATACGAAGGGCTCTTTGTGGTAAATGAGGATCTTAGCGTAACAGGAGTTCTTGCTTCGGACTACAAGGTAAATGATAAAAAGATAAAAATCAATCTTAAAAAAGGTGTTAAATTCCATGACGGAAGTAAA
>JAZLCB010000299.1:0-3963 GCA_045614005.1 Clostridia bacterium | reverse complement strand
CACAGTAGTTCCAAGGTGCTTTTTAAAGAGTCTGCAAAGCTCTTTTACGGATACAAAGGCGTGCTTTGCCACAACCTCAAGACTAAGATGATTTGAGAAGTTTTTGTTTATAAACTTTACAGCAGTATCCACGGTTTCGTTTTCCAAGGATGAATGGTAGCTCGGGCTTTGATTTTGCTTTTTGAAAAAGTCATTTACAAGGGTTATTATGGCAGTTGCCGAAAGTGTTTTTATTATATCGTCACCGTAGTCGAAGTCCGATGCAAGTGTTTCAAAAAGCTCGTTTAGCTTGTCGTTTTGTTCTGTGCTAAGCTCTATTTTGTGGGACACACCCTTGTTTCTTACAGCAAAGCACGCTCCAAGGTCAGTATCCTCGGTCGAGGTACTGTATATAAAAGAAGGGTCGATTTCCAGTATGTATCTTTCAAAGTCATTTGGATTATCGGGACTGAACATATGTGCTTCAAACTGGTTTGCAACATATACATTGCCTTCTTTTAGTGTATAGGTTTTGTCGTCTACAAATACCGTTCCTGCGCCCTTTAAACAAAAGAGTATCTCGCAACAGTCGTGCATGTGTATACTGTTGTTTGGAGGCGGAAGCTTGGAGTAAAAGCAACCGAAGGTCTTTGTATCGCTTGCTCTTTTTATTGCGTCATCGCATATAGGAAAAATAACATTCATTTATATCACCATGTAAATTATACCAAAACAAGGCATGTAATGCAATATAAAATAGAATTCTTGTCAAAAACTTGCACTTTTGCACTTGTTGACTTTTGGCTGTTGTAATAGTATAATCTAAAAAGAATTGAAATGAATAGAGGGACAGACATGATAAATAAAATAAAGGAATTTGCAAATAAAAATTACGAAGAGGCACTATCTGTTTTAAGAGATTTGTGTGCTATCCCTGCACCGTCATGGCACGAAGAGGAGAGGGCAATATACTGCAAGAACTATCTGGAAAAGCTCGGTGCAAAAGGTGTGTACATAGACGAAGCACTAAACACCGTGTACGAATATAACTGTGAGGGAAGTAGCGATATAACTGTGTTTGAAGCGCATACCGATACTGTATTTCCCGATTTGGCACCGCTTCCCTACGAGGAAACAGAAGACAAGATTTTCTGCCCCGGTGTTCACGACGATACTGCAAATGTTGTTGGTATGCTTATGATTGCCAAGTTTTATATAGAAAATAATATTCCTGCAAACGGCGGAATCCTTTTTGTGTGCAATTCAGGCGAGGAGGGTCTTGGCAACCTCAAGGGAACACGAAAGATTTTTGAAAATTACAAAGGAAGAGTAAAACAGTTTGTTACATTTGACAGCAGACTGCTCCGCATAGTAAACAGTTGTGTTGGTTCTACAAGGTATGAAGTTACCGTTACAACCGATGGCGGACATTCGTTCAACGACTTTGGAAAGAACAATGCCATAGCAGAACTTGCAAGTATTATAAACAAAATATATGCTATAGAAATACCCGAGGTTGAAGGTAGCGTAACTACTCTTAATGTAGGCACTATAACAGGCGGAACTTCCGTAAATACAATAGCACAGAATGCAAGCATGCTTTGCGAATATCGTTCCAACAGCGAGAGATGCATGGGTATTATGAAACAAAAATTCTATGATATATTTTCTTCAGTTGACAGGGAAGATATAAAGGTAGATGTAAAGGTGCTCGGTGAGAGACCTTGTGCAAGCGAAAAGCTCGATATGGCAAAACAGGAAAAACTTACCGATGATTGCACCAAGGTGATAGAAGATGTTATGAACGATAAGGTAAGCTATGCACCCGGTTCTACAGATTGCAACATACCGCTTTCCTTGGCTATACCTGCTATCTCTGTAGGACTCTCGGTAGGTGGTAAGATGCACACCCGTGAGGAATGGTTGGATAAAAGCAGTCTTATTCCCGGTATGGAGTTAGGAATAAGATGCGCTCTTGAAATATGTAAATAAAAAAATCGTGTCCGTGAGGACACGATTTTTTATATAAAGTGACTTATAAACATCTTTAAACCCAACAGTATAAGCACAACACCGCCTGCAATTTCAGCTTTCTTTTTGTACTTTGTACCGAATATATTACCTATCTTTACACCTATTGCCGAAAGTAAAAATGTAGTTACACCAATGAGTGCAATATAGAAAAATATGTTTGAAGTAGCCTTGCCTGTAAAGTTTGCACAAGGAGCAAATGTAACACCTACAGCAAGTGCATCTATGCTTGTAGCAAGAGCAAAGGGGAGCATTGCTTTTGGTCCGAAGTCGTCATTGCAGTCGTCCTCTTCGTCGGAGAGTGCTTCTTTAATCATGTTTGCACCTATAAGAGCAAGAAGTACAAACGATACAATGTAGTCAAACTTGGATATAACTTTGGAGAAACCGCAACCTGCCAGATATCCTATAAACGGCATGAGTGCCTGAAACAAACCAAAATACAAGCCTGTTATAATAAAGTGTTTGAATTTTATCTTCTTTACCGAAAGTCCCTTGCAGGTTGCTACAGCAAAAGCATCCATAGAGAGGCTTACTGCTATAAGCAGTAAATCTGTAAGTGTCATGTATATATTCTCCTTAATAATCTTCTTTTCTTGTTTTGCGGATATAGCGGAACGTGGCTTTTTCACCTTCGTCGCGAAGCATAGTAAGCAGTTTTTCTATATAATCGGAAGTTTCGGGATGAATAAAGCGTGTTCCCTTAGACCGCATAAAGTATTCCAAAGGATGAGATGCAGTGTACTCTTTGCCCTGATAAATCTTACTTGCGGCAACTCTGTCGCAAAACATTTCGATTACGAATTTTTTGGGCATCTTGATAGGCATCAGCTTTTTTGTGTGTGGTATATAGTCTGTCCAGTATTCAAAGTGATGTCTGTTTCTGCCTTTATGATGCACCCATGCTTTGCTGTATCCCAAGGCTTTTCGCTCGTTTTCGTTTGCAGAGAATTTTCCGCCTGCATAGTATTTAATGCCTGCCCCAAACTCGGTAGGGGTGTACTTGGAAAGATCGTGCATGAGTCCTCTCCAAGGTATACCTACTTTAAAAGCATGGCGTATTACCATGTGTCTGTGGCGTGTTATTGTTCTGAAGTGACCGATAGCGTTTTTAAAACTCATATCAAATCTCCTTTTTCGCACAAAGCGGGCTGTGAATTATCACAGCCCGATATTTTTTATAAAGCGCGTGTTCTTATTTCCTCGCTTATAAGTGATATGAAGTCTTCTACAGATTTAGCGCCGAGGTCGCCGTTCTTTCTGGAACGAACGGATACTGTACCTTCTGCCACTTCGTTGTCACCTACAATTAACATGTAGGGGAGCTTCTGCATCTGAGCTTCTCTTATCTTGTAGCCGAGTTTTTCGTTTCTCATATCTGCTTCTACTCTTATGTCGGCATCCATGAGCTTCTGCTTTAAGCTCTGTGCATATTCAAAGTGCTTTTCGGATACGGGTATTATCTGTACCTGTGTGGGGCTGAGCCATGTGGGGAATGCACCTGCATACTTTTCTATAAGGAGTGCAAGTGTTCTTTCGTAGCAACCGATAGAAGTTCTGTGGATGATGTAAGGGTTCTTCTTGTTTCCGTCTGTATCGGTGTATTCCTTGCCGAACTTCTCTGCAAGCATCTGGTCTATCTGTATGGTAATAAGTGTATCTTCTTTTCCAAATACATTCTTTATCTGAATGTCGAGCTTAGGACCGTAGAATGCAGCTTCACCTACACCAACCTTATAGTTTATACCAAGGTTATCAAGGATTCTGCCCATCATATTCTGAGCTTCGTTCCACTGCTCTTCTGTTCCGATGTACTTTTCGCGGTCAGCAGGATCCCACTGTGAGAATCTGTAGGAAACATCTTCGTAAAGACCGAGAGTTTTGAGCATAAATATGCAAAGGTCAAGACAGCGTTCAAATTCGTCTGCAAGTTGTTCAGGAGTACACATAAGG
>JAZLCB010000298.1:0-3270 GCA_045614005.1 Clostridia bacterium | reverse complement strand
GATAAGTTTATCGACACGCTGAGAGGCTGTAGCAAAATAAGTTTGCTACAGCCTCTCTTTATTAACACTTTATCTGTCTTCGCGGAAATACGGAAGTCCCAGCGCCGCAGGAGGTTGATTCTCCCTCTTTTCCCTGATGCTGGTTATAATCAGAACGAGAATTGTAACCACATAGGGTAGCATCTCAAACAATATCTTTGTGCTGACTGCAATGTTGGGAATATATGTGGGTACCACATACAAAAATCCAAACAAGATTGAACCAAAGATACTGATTGTCGGATTCCATACAGAGAAAATTACAAGGGCAATTGAGAGCCATCCTCTGTCACCGAAACCGTTATTTGACCATACACCGTTTGCGTAATCCATTATATAGTAAAGACCACCCAATCCTGCAATAGCACTTCCTATACAGGTGGAAAGATATTTATACTTTATAACGTTGATACCTGCCGCATCAGCTGTTTCGGGGCTTTCGCCTACAGCGCGGAGATGAAGTCCTACTCTGGTCTTTTTCAGAACATAGGAAGAAATCAGCGCAATAATAATTGCCACATATACCAAGAATCCATAGGATAAGAAAACATCGCCGAACCATCCGAGCTTGGATGCAAACGGTAACTGTGTTTTAAAAATACTGCTTGTTGTAGAAAGCGAAATTGAAGGTACATCGGTATTAACAAGCTTTATAAGCGAACCACCGAAGAAGTTACCTATACCTGTACCAAATGTTGTAAGTGCGAGACCTGTTACATTCTGATTTGCTCGGAGTGTAACTGTGAGGAAGCAGTAGATAAGACCCATGAGAGTAGCACCCACAAGTGAGCAAATAAGTGGAATCAAAATTGCAAGAATGGGATTTAAAACTGCTACGGAATGTTCATATATAAAAGAACCTGCAACACCGCTTATAGCACCTACATACATTATACCGGGAATACCAAGATTTAAGTGACCTGATTTTTCTGTTAATATTTCACCTGTAGAACCAAGGAGTAAGGGAGTGCCCTGCATTACTGCACGCTGAATGATTGTAGTTATCATGCTCTCTCCTCCTTTTTGTTGAATTTAATTTTGTAGTTTATAAAGAATTCCGAACCTATAATAAAGAATATTATAATACCTGTTATGATATCCGAGAATGAAGAATTGAGTCTGTATACCTCGGAAATTCTTGATGCACCTTTCTCCAAAAATACTATAACAAATGAAGTAAGCACCATAAATACAGGATTAAACTTAGCAAGCCACGATACCATGATAGCGGTAAAACCTCTTCCGCCTATTGTATCGCTCTTTAATGAATGGTCGGTTCCTGCAACAAGAAGAAATCCTGCGATACCACATATAGCACCGGAGATTATCATTGTTCTTACTATAACTTTCTTTACATTGATACCGATATACTTTGCGGTGTTTTCACTTTCGCCGACAACCGAGATTTCATAGCCCTGCTTACTGTACTTTAAGTAAACATACATTATTACTGTAATAAGTATTACAACAAGGATATTTAAAAGATATTTCTGATCCAAAATCGGAGGAAGCTGTCCAAACTCCAAGGTTCTTGGAGTACCCGAACCCTTGGGAACAGACCACTCGAGTGTGTAGTACGCAACTATCTGAATTGCGATGTAGTTCATCATGAGTGTAAAAAGTGTTTCGTTGGAATTGAATTTAACCTTGAAGAATGCAGGAATGAGTCCCCAAAGAGCACCTGCAACAACTGCACACACAAACATAACCAATATAAGAATCGGTGTGGAGAGCTTTTCGCCGAGGAAAATCATACAAGCTGCAGTAGCAAGACCACCAACGAGAGCCTGCCCCTCTGCACCTATATTCCAGAACTTCATCTTAAATGCAGGTGTTACTGCAAGGGATACACAAAGAAGTATGGCTACATTCTGAATAAGATTCCATGTGAGTCTTTCTGTACCTACAGCACCGTCTATCATGCTCATATACATACTTACAGGGTCTATATCTGTAAGAGCTATTGTAATACCACCGCATACCACAAGTGCAATAAGTACGGAAATTATTCTTACTATCCAAGCCTTCCACCATACTATATCATCTCTTTTGGCTATATGGCCTGAGAAACCGCAGAGAGCTGTACAAAAGAAATTATTCTGTTTTTTCATCTGTTTGTGCTCCTTCCTTTACAGTTTCTTCAGCAGAAAATTTTGTCATAAGAAGACCGATTTCCTCTTTGGTAGTAGTTCTGCCGTCTACTATGCCGGTAACTCTGCCCGAACCGATAACAAGTATTCTGTCGCAAAGCTCTATAAGTACATCCAGATCCTCACCTACAAAGATTACGGCTACGCCCTTTTCCTTTTGTTCATTCAAAAGATTGTAAATTGTATATGATGAGTTTATATCAAGTCCTCTTACAGGATATGCCGCCATAAGTACTGTAGGTGCTGAAGCTATTTCTCTACCTACAAGAACTTTCTGAACATTACCGCCCGAGAGTCTTCTTACAGGAGTGTTTGCAGAAGGGGTTACAACCTCAAGTCTCTCTATTATTTCATCGGCAAGTGATTTTGGGTTTTTGCGCTGAAGGAATACGGATTTACCCTTCTTGTAGCTTCTGAGCATCATATTGTCTACGATATCCATGTTGCCTACAAGACCCATACCAAGTCTGTCCTCGGGTACAAAGGCAAGTCTTACGCCCATCTGACGAATCTGGAGAGGGGTTTTATCACGAAGGTTTTCTTCCTCGCCTGTTTTGGGATTGTGATATACAATCTTACCTTCGGTAAGGTGCTGAAGACCGGCAATAGCTTCCAGAAGTTCTCGCTGACCGCTGCCTGCAATACCTGCAATACCGAGAATTTCGCCACTGCGTGTACTAAAAGATACATCATCAAGAAGCTTAATCCCCTCACGATTGATACAGCTTATGCTATCTACCACAAGACGTTCTTCGCAGTTTTGAGGTTCGCTTCTGTCGATATTCAAAGTAATCTTCTTACCCACCATCATTTCGGTAAGCTCTGTTTCGTTTGTTTCTGATGTCTTGACTGTTCCTATGTATTCACCCTTACGCAGAACAGCAACATTGTCCGAAAGCGAAAGCACTTCGTGGAGCTTGTGAGTTATTATTATGATAGCTTTGCCGTCTTCTTTCATGTTTCTTAAAACCTTAAACAGCTTTACTGTTTCCTGAGGAGTAAGTACCGCTGTAGGCTCATCGAGAATAAGAATATCAGCTCCGCGGGAAAGCACCTTGATAATTTCTACAGTCTGCTTTTC
>JAZLCB010000297.1:0-2549 GCA_045614005.1 Clostridia bacterium | reverse complement strand
TTGAAAGAGGCTTCATAAGAGCTGAAGTTGTTTCCTTCGAAGACCTCATGGCTTGCGGTACATACGCTGCAGCAAGAGAAAAGGGTCTTGTTCGCCTTGAAGGTAAAGAATATGTTATGAACGATGGTGACATAGTACTCTTTAGATTTAATGTGTGATTATCAATTAAATCCTTTATTTGCTAAAATTAACATTTTGTTCATTGTTTTATAAAAACGCGCGTTTTTCAAAGAATAAGAGAGCTATTTTATTCTAATCGCTCTAAATCGCATTTTTTGAAATTTGCAAACATTTACTCAAATGAGTAATATTAATATTGTATTTTAGCACTCATATACCAAGAGTGCTAAACATAAAATTATAAAAACTGTGCCTTGCGCACATTGAAAGGAAGTAGAAAACATGACTATTAAACCCTTAGCAGACAGAGTTGTAATTCAGATGGTAGAATCCGAAGAAACAACACAGAGCGGTATTGTGCTCCCCGGAAGTGCTAAAGAAAAGCCTCAGGTTGCAGAAGTTGTAGCAGTAGGCCCCGGTGCTGTTGTAGACGGCAAGGTAGTTCCTATGGAAGTTAAAATCGGTGATAAGGTACTTATAAGCCAGTATGCCGGCACTACCGTTAAACTTGACGGCAAGGAAAATATTATAGTAAGACAGAGTGACATTCTCGCTGTTGTAGAATAAGGAGGAAATACAAAATGGCAAAACAGATTTTATTCGGCGAAGAAGCAAGACGCGCACTTCAGTCCGGTGTAGATCAGCTTGCAGATGCAGTTAAGATTACATTAGGACCTAAGGGAAGAAACGTTGTACTCGACAAGAAGTTCGGCGCTCCCCTCATTACAAACGATGGTGTAACAATTGCAAAAGATATAGAGCTTGAAGATGCATTCGAAAATATGGGTGCTCAGCTTGTAAAGGAAGTTGCTACAAAGACAAACGATGTAGCCGGTGACGGTACTACTACCGCTACTCTCCTTGCACAGGCTATGATCCGCGAAGGTCTTAAGAATGTAACAGCAGGCGCTAACCCCATGATAGTAAAGAAAGGTATTCAGAAGGCTGTAGCTGCAGCTGTAGAATACATTCTTAAAAACGCTAAGAAAGTAAGCGGTAAGGAAGATATAGCTAGAGTTGCTTCTGTATCTGCCGCTAACGAATACATCGGCAACCTCATAGCAGACGCTATGGAAAAGGTAACTGCAGACGGCGTTATAACTGTAGAAGAATCCAAGACAGCAGAAACATACTGCGATGTTGTAGAAGGTATGCAGTTTGACAGAGGTTACATCTCCCCTTACATGGTAACAGATACCGAAAAGATGGAAGCTGTATTAGACGATGCATATATCCTTATTACAGACAAGAAGATTTCCAACATTCAGGATCTTCTTCCTATACTCGAGCAGATAGTTCAGCAGGGTAAGAAGCTTCTTATAATTGCTGAAGATATTGAAGGCGAAGCCCTTACAACTCTCGTTGTTAACAAGCTCCGTGGTACATTTACTTGTGTAGCTGTTAAGGCTCCCGGCTTTGGCGACAGAAGAAAAGAAATGCTCCGCGACATAGCTATCTTAACAGGTGGTCAGGTAATAAGCGATGAGCTCGGATTTGATCTTAAGGAAACAAACATTTCTATGCTCGGTACTGCAAAGCAGGTTAAGGTTCAGAAGGAACTTACAATCATTGTAGACGGTAACGGTGATTCCGCTGCTATTCAGGACAGAATTGCAGTAATCAAGAATCAGATAGAAGAAACAAACAGCGAATTCGACAAGGAAAAGCTTCAGGAAAGACTTGCTAAGCTTTCCGGCGGTGTTGCAGTAATCAAAGTTGGTGCTGCTACAGAAACCGAAATGAAGGAAATGAAGCTCAGAATCGAAGATGCTCTCGCTGCTACAAAAGCTGCTGTAGAAGAAGGTATCATCGCAGGTGGCGGTACATCCTACATCAACGCTATCCCCACTGTAGAAGCTCTTCTTAAGGAAACAGAAGATGCAGACGAAAAGACAGGTGTTCAGATAATCTTAAAGGCTCTTGAAGAACCCGTTAAGCAGATTGCAAAGAATGCAGGTCTTGAAGGCTCTGTAATCGTAGACAAGATTAAGTCCAGCGAGCCCGGTGTTGGCTTCAACGCTCTTGTAGAAAAGTATGTTAACATGGTAGAAGACGGTATCGTTGACCCTGCCAAGGTTACAAGAAGCGCTCTTCAGAACGCTGCAAGTGTTGCAAGCATGGTTCTTACAACAGAAAGCATTGTTGCTGATAAGCCCGAACCCGCTGCTCCTGCTATGCCTGCAGGTGGCGGTATGCCCGGCGGAATGGGAATGTATTAATATCATTAAAAATCAAAACGAGGTTTGCTGTTGCAAGCCTCGTTTTTTTGTTGCAATCACAACTTATTTTCCTTTGATACTTCAACTAACATTGTGCCTCACTATACGCACGCCGCAGAACCACTCCCTGTCATAACCAAATAAAAAAAGCCTCCTAAAGGAGACTTTTTTATTTGGTCGGGATAACCTGAACGAAGCTATCCGAACTAG
>JAZLCB010000296.1:0-3005 GCA_045614005.1 Clostridia bacterium | reverse complement strand
TGTTGTTATCGTTGCTACAATCCGTGCTCTTAAGTACAATGGTGGCGTAAAGAAAGACATGCTTAAAGAGGAAAATCTCGAAGCACTTAAAAAAGGAATTGTAAACTTAAGAAAGCATATAGATAATATGCGTTCCTATGGTGTAAGTGTTGTAGTTGCAGTAAATTCGTTTATCACCGATACCGATGCTGAAAAACAGTATGTTGTAGATTACTGCAAGGAAATCGGCGTTAAATGTGCAATGGCTGAAGTGTTTGCAAAAGGTGGCGAAGGTGGTGTTGAGCTTGCCAATGCTCTTTGCGAAACTATAGAAAACGAAAAATCCAACTATGCACCGTTGTATGATGTAAATCTCTCCATAAAAGAAAAAATCAACACAGTTGCTACAAAAATCTATGGAGCTTCAGGCGTTCTTTATACCAAAAAGGCAGAAAAGAAGATTAAACAGCTTGAAGATATGGGACTTGATAAAATACCCGTTTGTATGGCTAAAACTCAGTATTCCTTATCCGATGACCCGGCACTTCTCGGCGCGCCAAGCGGTTTTGACATTACAGTAAGAGATGTAAATATATCAAACGGAGCAGGTTTTGTAGTATGCCTTACAGGCGAAATAATGACAATGCCGGGACTTCCCAAAGTACCTGCAGCAAATAACATTGACATCACAGAAGATGGAGAAATTGTCGGCTTGTTTTAATTTGGAGGTTGCATGGAATATATTTCTCACAGTACAGAAGAAACAGAAAATATAGCTTATGAATTTGCCAAAACATTAAGAGGCGGCGAAGTTATAACTCTTGATGGTGATCTTGGTGCGGGGAAAACTGCTTTTACACGCGGGCTTGCAAGAGGTCTTGGAATAACGGATAGTGTTTCCAGTCCTACATTTACCATAGTAAATGAATACCGCAACGGCGAAACCCCTTTGTTTCATTTTGATGTATATCGTCTGGAATCCTCTGACGAAATGTACGACATCGGCTGGGAAGATTATATTTCTCAAGGTGCAGTTATTGTTATAGAATGGGCAAAAAACATTGCCGATATATTGGAAGAATGTATTGAGATTGACATCACAAAGGATTTGAATATTTCCGAAGATTACAGAAAAATCGTCATTAAAGGAGTATAACGCAATGTATATTTTTGCTATGGATACTTCCTCGGTTACTGCAACCGTAGCGGTGCTTACCGAGGACAAGCTTCTGGGTGAATATTCCGTTTCGGATAAACTCACTCATTCGCGCACTATTTTGCCTATGGCTGATGAACTTTTAAAAAATCTTAATATTGAATTAAAAGATATTGATGTTTTTTCTGTGTGCGTTGGCCCGGGCTCTTTTACAGGTCTTAGAATAGGCATGGCTACAGTAAAGACATTTGCACAGGCACTTTCAAAACCTATAATCGGAGTTTCGTCGCTTGATGCACTTGGATATAGTTTTTATCTTACAGACAACACTGTAGTTTGTCCTATTGTTGATGCAAGACGAGATGAAGTGTATAACGCTCTTTACTCGCAGGGGCAAAAGCTTTGTGAGGACAGAGCACTTCATGTTGATGCTTTGCTTTGCGAATTGAAAGGGAGAAAAGTTATTTTCTGTGGAGATGCTGCCATTCTTCACAAGGATAAAATATTGGGCTTTGCCAATGAAAATTGGCAGATAGCACCACAACACCTTATTCTTCCGAAAGCATCTTCTGCTGCATATGCAGCATATAACAGAGCAAAAAACAATTTGTTTGATGATCCGTACACGCTAAATCCTGTGTATTTGCGTAAATCACAAGCAGAACGAGAATTAGAAGAAAGATTAAACGGAGGTAACGAAAAATGATAGTTATTGGTTCAGATCACGGCGGTTTTGAGTTAAAAAACATATTGGTAGATTATCTCAAAGCACAGAATTATGATGTTCTCGATGTTGGTACATACAGCGAGGAAAGCGTGGATTATCCCGATATCGCTGATGCACTTTGTGCCAAGATAACAGACGGCACATGCGAAAAGGGTATCTTAGTTTGCGGTACAGGTATCGGTATGAATATGTGTGCAAATAAACACAAGGGAATAAGAGCTGCACAGTGCCACGATACATTCAGTGCTAAAATGACAATACAGCACAACAATGCAAATGTACTCACTATGGGTGGCAGAGTTGTAGGCAGCGAACTTGCTAAGGATATTGTAAATGAATTTCTTACAAACGAATTTCTTGGCGGACGCCACGAAAATCGCGTTAATAAAATGATGTCTATAGAAAAATAGTACGGAGTATGTAATATGATAGAAGCTATTGAGAATTTTTTGGTAAGCATTAATCCCAGTTTTGGTGTTTTTGCGGTTTCAATGGTTCCGATTATTGAACTTCGTGGAGCAATACCGCTTGGTATAGGTTTGGATCTTAACTGGTTATGGGTTTATATGATAAGTGTTATAGGCAATCTTTTGCCTGTGCCGTTTGTCATACTTCTTGTACGACCTATAATCGACTGGCTCGTGCATTCCAAAATGTTTGGAAAATTGGGTAATTGGCTCGACGAACGTACCAAAAAGAAGACTGAAAAAATGACTAAATACAAAAAATGGGGACTCTTTATTTTTGTGGCTGTACCGCTTCCCGGTACAGGCGCATATACCGGCGCCATGATTGCAGGAATGCTTAATATGCGTCTTAAAGATGCTTTGCCTGCTATTGTAAGCGGTGTATTGGTTGCTGGAATTGCAATGCTTGCTATTTCCTGCGGAGTTAAGTTTTTGTTTTAAAGAAGGGAATGTGTGTATATGGAAAGAAAGTTTTTTACATCAGAGTCGGTAACTGAGGGACATCCCGATAAAATATGCGATCAGGTTTCCGATGCTGTACTTGATGCTATTTTGGAAAAAGATCCCAAAGCTCGTGTAGCATGTGAGACTGTTGTTACAACAGGTCTTGTTATGATAATGGGCGAAATAACAACTGATTGTTATGTTGATATCCCAAAGGTTGCAAGAGATACCA
>JAZLCB010000295.1:0-9536 GCA_045614005.1 Clostridia bacterium | reverse complement strand
TGTAATCCAACCGCTCTTTAATACTTCTACAACATTTGCAATTTCCTCATCGGAAACATCCGGAGGAGAAAAAGGTATATTTCTTATTTTCAACTTAAGCACCTTCTATTGTCTTTTTTGCACTAAATTAGTTATATGCATACAGCATTATTATATCAACATTTACTAGTGGTGTCAATGGTGGAAGGTGGTATTTTTGTACTTTTTCAACTTATTTATACATGTTTTTTAGAGTTTTTGCCTGTTTTTCTTCAAAAAAGCAGAAATCCCCTGCAAATTGCAGAGGATTTTTAAAAAGATTTTTACTGAGCAAGTTCAAAATATTCCAACGGATTTACATGTTCTTCGTTTTTCATAAGTTCCAGGTGCAGGTGGGTATCGGCTATGGTTTCGTACAAAGTGGTATCGCCTACCGAAGATATAATCGTACCTCGAGGTATTCTACATCCTATTACGGCGGTGTCCAATTCGGCAAGATTGGAGTACACGCTCCTGAAACCGCCCTCATGGTCAATAATGACCGTATAACCATGTCTAAGGTCCTCATATTTGTTGCTTATTATACCATCTGCAATCGCCATTACTTCAGCACCAAGCGGTGCAGATATGTCCACTCCCATATGAACGCGCCAATCGTCGAGTGTTTCGTTATATAGCGGAGCGTGCACGGAGAACTCCTGAAGCAGCGCACCCTCGCACGGTGCAGAAAACTCGGGAGTGGGATTTACAATCGGTTCCGGTTCGGTTTCCTGCGAGTTTTCTTCAACTTCAGATTCCAAAGGAGCTTCCTCATCTATTTCCTCCACAACCTCCACACTCTCCTCGGTGGTTGCTACGGCAGGGGTGTTTTCCTCGGCAGGTTCGTTAAAAAAGCCTGCAATTATAACCGTAGCTACAAGTGTAAGTATGCTCAGTACAACAAGTCCTGCGGTAACTAATTTTTCTTTTCGCTTATTTACTTTGCCATATCCGTTTACATATTGTTTTTTCATTTTCTTCAGCCCTTTCGGGGCTATTTTTCCCTTTTGTGGTATTTTTATGCATCAAGCCTGCCAAAGCTTATACCGCTATAGTATTTGCTGAGAATCTCCCTGTAGTTCATGCCCTGTTTGGCACAATGATTCGCTCCGTACTGGCTCATGCCAACGCCATGACCGTAGCCCAGTACTGAAAATACTACAGCATTATCCGTAAACTTAATTTCAAAATTTGCGGAATTGAGTCCGAATGCCTTGCGTATATCCGTGCCTTTTACGCTTTTTTTCGATATTTCCATAGTCTTTACGGCACCGCCCTCGCTACGGGTTACAGCGCCTATGTTGCCGGTGTACTCTATGCCTAGTTCTGCCTTTAAAATTCGTTTGAACTCCTCCATGGTAAACTCTGCTGTACTCCCGTACTTAGGGGCAACTTCCTCGCCGGGGCTATCCACGCTCTTAAGATACGAAACACTTCCACTCCACACATCGGAAGCATTTTCTGTTCTTCCGCCTGATACGGAATGGAAAACTGCCTTTATAGGTTCATTATTGAACAGAGCAATCTCTCCTGCAGTGCTTTCGACGGCATTTTTGCATTTTTTGAAATACAAACTTGCATTTTTGCCCCATTTTGTTTTGGCATCTTTATCGCTTACATATGCCTGACAATGAGAACTGTCCGTGCACACATCAGCATCGGGATGAACCTCGTCTTTGCTATCATTCTTGCGTTTTTCTGCCATATAGCTTCGTGCAGCAACCGCTTGCGCCTTTAGTGCTTCGAGTTCAAATTCTGCGGGCATTTCCGCCATGAGCACGCCCCTTATATAATCCTCGGTTTTCATGGTTTTTATCCTATCTTCCGAAGTAAAATACACCTGTATATCCGAATCATTATAGAATGGTTTATTAGCTTTGTTTTCCGAAAAATTCATATTCAAAAGCAGAGGGACCAAGATTATTACAAAGATAAAAAATGCAAGCCACGCTAAAAAATATTTCAAAATACACCTCGAGCAAATTATATATTCTATACTACTAATATATAATTTGCTCATGTGTTTTATGCAAAGCAAAAAGCGATGTGAATTATCACATCGCCATTAAATTATTCTCTTGTAAGTTCATATATCTTTCCGTCGATATAGTTATATACGCGAAGCTTGCTGTCTGATATTTTTTCGAATATCCATTGCTTCTTCCACTTTTTGCCATCCGAGCTATGGTAATGAACACCATCTTCAACGCGGAAGCGTTCACCATCTTCAAACGGCAACGAATAGTTTGCAACAATCTTGTCATCATCGCTGATATACTCTACATAGTAGCCGTCTTCATTTGAGAATCTGCCTTCTATATTCTTGAACTTTGCAAATACGGATTCTCCCTGATTTTCATCTATAAGAGCCTCCTCGCACGAATCAAACTGCTCTTTGCTGTCGTTGTAATCATCCAAAGCATTAAATGCAGCCATCGCCTCTGCGTAATCATAGTTCTTCTTGTATTCAAGTGCAATATAATAATCGCACTCAAAAACCATATCGTCTTGACCCAAAGAATTGAACATTTCTCTTGCTTCTTTGTACTTGCCTTCTATATACAGCTCCATGGCTACATCTTGTCTCTGCTCAGCAAGATAACCGCTGACCTCGCCACCCAATGATTCTATAGTGGAAATAAGCTCCATGGCTTCTTCTGTTTTGCCTTCATCATTGAGGGATTCCACCACATCAAAAAGCGTATCCACAAGAGCGTCATTTGCTTCGGTGTAGCCTTCATCTATGAGGGTTTTGAATATTTCTACAGCTTCTTCCGTTTTGCCTTCTACAAGAAGTTTTTCTGCTGTTTTGAAATCGCATTTTAAAATCATGGTTTCAGAATCCTTAAACCACGAAATATCGGTAAACATTTCCTGCGCTTTTTCTATTTTGCCATCGCGAAGATTTCGCTCTGCGCGAACATATATATCGTTGTATTTAAGATATCCTGCAACTATAGTTATAAGAAGAACCACAAGCGCTATACCCACACCAAGAGCGATAAAGCGGAATTTATTCTCCTTTACCTCCTCTTTGACAAGAACAGGTTCGGGGATTTTTCGGGGTTTACGCTGATAGTTGCCGTCTGCTAAAAGCATGAGCTCTTCGAGCATATCTTCTGCATAAATATATCTGCGGTCACGATTGTACTCACATGCTTTGAGTATAATTGCAGAAAGGAGCGCATCTGCATTGGAAGGAGCAGAAAGGCGGAGACCGCTTATTCTGAGCCTATATGCACTTGATGCAGAATCAAAGTCGAGGCCATTTCTGAAAGGCTCTAAACCACCGTTTAAAAGCTTGTACATTATAGTACCGAGCGAGAAGATTGCAGGGCCGTCGCCGTCTATTCTATCGTATGCTTCGGGCGCGGTATAAAGCTGAACAAGATGTGAAAAACGGTCGCTCTTTTCGGGTGGACGCTGAGGAAGTGTGCCCAGCTTAAATTCTCCGTTTGAAGTTACATATATATCTGTGGGCGTGAGAACTGCGCACTTAACACCATTATCGCGAAGGGTGATAAGTTGCTCGAGCACATCTATGCCGAGTTTAACTACGCTTGCACGCGTGGAATATGTATCCATAACACTACTCAGGCGTATGCCGAGTGATGAATTGTTATCGTTATTAACAGCCATAATTACCTCCTTAAAACAGAGTATATAAATATTATACATCTCTTTTGTTACAAAATCAACACAAACTATATCATAATTCGACTTGTATTTTACAAAGTTTTGTATTACAATATATGTAACGTTTATCTGGAGGTAAAATATATGGATAAAATCAATTCCTGGACAAAGCTCCCCCACGATGAGGTTATGAGCTTTTGCGACAAATACATGGACTATCTTAACAATTCCAAGACAGAAAGACTTTGCATAACAAATGCTGAAAAGCTGGCTCTTGATGCAGGTTTTGTTGAGTTTGACAACCGGACATTAAAAGCAGGCGACAAGGTATATATAAAGAATCGCGGAAAGAATATAATCCTTGCGGTAATAGGTACAGAGGATATATTAAACGGAACTTCCATAGTTGCCGCACATATAGACAGCCCTCGCCTTGACCTTAAGCCCTCTCCTATATACGAGGACTCCAACACCGTGCTCTTTAAGACACATTACTACGGTGGTATAAAGAAATATCAATGGACTGCCATCCCCTTATCGCTCATAGGCGTGGTAGTAAAGCCTGACGGCTCGACTATAGATGTAAACATAGGCGAAAATGAAGGCGATCCCGTTCTTACTGTAACAGACCTTCTGCCCCACCTTGCGCAAGAACAAATGACAAAGAAGCTCTCGGAAGCTTTTACGGGCGAAGACCTCAATGTGCTTATAGGTTCAATCCCCACAGACAGCGAAAAGGATAAATACAAAAACACAATCCTTGATATATTAAAGCAGAAGTATGACATAGACGAAGCTGACTTTGCAAGTGCAGAGCTTGAAATTGTACCTCAGCTGAAAGCACAGAGCGTAGGTCTTGACTCCTCGCTCGTTGGTGCATATGGTCAGGATGACAGAGTATGTGCATACACCGCACTAAGAGCAATCCTCGAAATTAATGCTCCCAAGAAAACTGCTGTTTGCTTCCTTGCAGACAAAGAGGAAATCGGAAGCATGGGTAACACCGGTATGCAATCAAGATTCTTTGAAAATGCACTTTCTGAAATCATATGTGCAACAAAGGGCGAATACAACGACTTGTATTTAAGAAGATGCCTTAGTGCTTCTGTGTGTTTATCCTCCGATGTTGCAGCGGCAGTTGATGCCAACTACAAGAGCGTTTCGGAAGAGATGAACAGTTGCAAGCTCGGCTCAGGTATATCTATTTGCAAATATACAGGCGCAAGAGGCAAATCGGGTACATCCGATGCAAACGCAGAGTTTGTGGCTCTGATACGCAAAATTTTGGACGACAACGGCATAGATTGGCAGATATGCGAACTCGGAAGAGTTGACCTCGGCGGTGGCGGTACTGTAGCTCAATTTGTTGCTAACCTTAATGTAGATACAATAGACGTTGGCGTGGGACTTCTTTCCATGCATTCACCTTACGAAATAGCAAGCAAGGCGGATGTATATAGCGCATACAAGGCATACAAGGCATTCTATAATTACAAAGCATAACAAAAAACATCCTGTTTGTCAGAACATATCTTGACATGCAGGATGCTTTTTATTTTATTCAATATCTGAGGTTATATTGCACTATATTTCTTTAACTACACCATCTCCAAATTCTATGGGTGTAAGTGTATCTGAATACCACACAAATATGCGAACCTTATTGCCCGCGTCTACTGTTATTTCTATGCTTTGCGCGAGCTGTGCAACTCCGTTTACCACGGTAGCTTTTGCGCTCTTTGCATCTGTCATCTTTTTAGAATCAACATCATAGCTGGCAACTACAAACATTACTTCCTTGCCCTCCTCGGCGTTTTCCACCTTAGCATAATTAAAGTAAGCTTTGCCATCTTCGGTTATAACCGAAGCTTCTGCGACTTCAGGCGCACCGAGCACTTCTATTTCCACACCCTTACGTAGTTCTGATTCCTCGGAGCTTGCAAGAATCACATATGTTCCTTTTGCTTTTGGCCCTGCCTTAACTGTAGCTGTGCCGTCGGAATTGGAAATAACAACAAGATCGTCAACCATAGCAGTTCTGTCTGCATTTAATACAATCCATTTAATCGACTGGGGAATATTACCCTTTTCGCCTATCTGATTGAGAACTTCCGCCTTAAGGGTTGCAGTATCACCCGCTGTAATCTTACTGTTTCCTACAACTTCATTTGTTATCTCCGTAGCCGCTTCTCTGGCCACCATAAGCGAACCGCCATTGGATAAATCCATGCTGATTTGTCCCCCTACTGCTGTATACGGTCTGGAAAGAGCTGTAAATCCCATACTTATTCTGCAGTTGTTTTTGGGAGATGTATAATATCCTGTGTAGGTTTTAAATTCAGTATTTGTAACCTCAAAGTTCACAAGTGCACCTTGATCTTTATAACTCCAAGTTGTATCAAACGACATACCGAACATAGGAGATTCATCCTTATCGGGAGCGGAATTTTTAAGGCGCACCGACCACACAAATGTATCACCTACCGTCCAACCTGCGGTATCTGTAAAACCATCTACAAAGTGACCCGGATATTTTCCGTTGGCTACATATGCAAGATATGTAGGTCCTGCCATAAACGGTATATCCCCTTGCTTTTCAACGCTTTTATCCTGCCATGTAATATGGCTTCCTGCTACAAAATCAACTATATCTCCACCCTGACCATTTGTGTGTCTCAAATGTGTCTCATTGTCGGGATCCTTTATAAGATTCCCTTTGTCTACACTGGCGTTGTCCTGAAATTCGCTCAAATCAAAATCTACAACGGATATTTTTACACCTTTTTGAAGTATCCCTGATTTAGCAAGGATTACATAATCACCTTCGACGTTCGCTGTAATTTCTGCAGTTCCGTTTCCATTATCGGTAATTGTTATATCGTCTGTAACTCCTGTTCTGTCAGCATTGAGAGGTATCCATGTTATGTCCTGCGCAACATTACCCTTTTCGCCTATCTGATTGAGAACCTCTGCCTTTACAACAGTAGAACCGCCCAAAGGAATTACTGCATTACCTACAAGCTCAGTTGTTATCTCTGTAGCCGCTTCCTCAGCTACCAGAAGAGAACCGCCATTAGATATATCCATGCTTATCTTTGAACCCCTTGCTGTGTACGGCAAAACAGCATCAACATATGCAAAACCCATGCTTAACGCTGTGTTGTTTCTCTCCAACTGTGAAGTCCAATATCCCGTATAAGTTTTATAATCTTCGCTATTTTCAACTTCAAATGTTACTACCGCATTATTATCCTCAGCCTCACGATACCAACCAAATGCCATACCAAAAAGCGGAGAAGAGTTCTTATCGGGAGCAGAATTTTTGAGTCTTACGGAATATACATATGTTTTTCCTTTTTCCCATCCTTTTGTTCCGAAACCATCAACAAAATGTCCCATTTCAACCCCGTTGCTCTTATACGCAAGTCTTGTAGGGCCTGCAACAAAGGACGCCTCCGTTTCAGAATTTATGGTTTTGTCCTGCCATGTGATATGGCTTTCGGATACCACTTCTGCAAAGCTGCCATGGTTGTTGGAGTTTTGCAAATATGTGAGATTTTCAGGATCCTTTATAAGATTTCCCTTATCAACACTCACCTTGTCCGAATAATCAACAATCGGTGTTTCATCAGCAAAAACACATGAAGCCGACATTACAACACTTGTTACCATAATCAGGACAACAAATAACGCTAATAGCTTTTTCATTAAAATCAACCTCCTTGATATTTATCTCAAAATTCTTGACCACAATTTATCACTCAGTCCCATTGGCTTTGTATCTGTAAAAATACAAGCACAAATTATCAATAACCTCGTAATCGCAGACAATCTAAGTTTACAGTTTAAGTATATATCAAATTTATTCTCAAAAAAAGTACGCTTTTTTACTCAAACAAGTAACACTTTTATACCAAAAATCAAATAACTTATGTACAAACATATGATTAGCATTGAATTTCATACAAAACAAAAGCGTGTCTCAATTTATTTCACAAAATTGAGACTCGCTTTTTGATTTGACATTTTTTATTTCTTTGCAATTACTTTCTTAACCGCTTCTGCAATAGCTTCGCTTGTTAAGCCGTAATCCTTGAAGAGGTCGGAAGGAATACCGGATTTACCGAATTCATCCTTAACACCTATTCTTTCCATAGGAACGGGAGCTTCTTCGCAGAGTACTTCTGCTACGGCGCTTCCGAGACCGCCTATGATATTGTGCTCTTCGCAGGTTACTACAGCACCTGTTTCCTTAGCAGCTTTTACGAGGATTTCTCTGTCTATAGGCTTAATTGTATGTATGTTGATAACTCTTGCATTTATGCCCTCAGCCTTTAAAGCTTCGCTTGCGTTAAGAGCCATTTCTACCATAAGGCCTGTTGCTACGATTGTAACATCTGTGCCTTCCTTCAAGAGAACGCCCTTACCGATTTCGAACTTATAGTCAGCTTCGTCATAGAGCACGGGAACTGCAAGACGACCAAAGCGTAAGTACACGGGACCGTTGTGCTTAATTGCAGCTTCTACAGCGGCTCTTGCCTCTACATCGTCTGCAGGGTTAATAACTACCATGTTGGGTATGGTACGCATTATGCCGATATCTTCGAGGCACTGGTGTGTAGCACCATCTTCACCTACGGATATACCTGCATGTGTAGCACCAATCTTAACATTTAAATTGGGGTAGCAGATAGAGTTTCTTATCTGTTCAAAAGCTCTGCCTGCCGCGAACATTGCAAAAGAACTTGCAAATACCACCTTGCCACAAGAAGCAAGACCTGCTGCGGTGCTCATCATGTTCTGTTCTGCAATACCCATATTTATAAATCTGTCGGGGAAGGATTTCTTGAATGTATCTGTCTTGGTAGACTTGGAAAGGTCGGCATCGAGCACTACGATATCATACTTTTCGCCAAGATTTGCCAGAGCGTTACCATAGGATTCTCTTGTTGCTATCTTTTTAACATCTGCCATTATGCTCTCGCCTCCAATTCTTCGATTTTTGCATTTAATTCTTTTACTGCTACTTCGTACTGCTCATCGTTGGGAGCAGAACCATGCCAGGAAGCCTGGTTTTCCATATAAGACACGCCCTTGCCCTTAACGGACTTTGCAAGGATGAGTGTGGGCTTGCCCTTGCACTCTTTTGCCTTTGCGAGAGCGGATTTTATTTCGTCATAGTTATGAGCGTCTATGGTGATTACATTCCAACCGAAAGCTTCGAACTTTGTGTCAAACGGTGTGGGGTTCATAACCTTTGTTATATCACCGTCTATCTGGAGACCGTTGAAGTCGAGGAAAGCTACGAGGTTATCGAGCTTATAGTGGGCAGCAAACATTGCTGCTTCCCATACCTGACCTTCTTCACATTCACCATCACCAAGGATTGTGTATACTCTGTAATCCTTGTTATCAAGCTTTGCTGCAAGTGCCATACCGTTTGCTGCACATATACCCTGTCCGAGTGAACCTGTGGACATATCCACACCGGGGATGTGCTTCATATCGGGGTGACCCTGAAGATAGCTGTCTGCCTTTCTTAAAGTAACTATATCCTCCTTGGGGATAAAGCCTTTTTCTGCCAATGCACCATAAAGTGCAGGAGCACAATGTCCCTTGGAAAGCACGAAGCGATCTCTATCGGGGTTTTTGCTGTCGTTAGGATAAACTGTCATCTCATCAAAATAGAGAACAGCAAGTATGTCCGCTATGGAAAGTGAACCGCCGGGATGACCCGACTTTGCAGCGTGAACGCCGTCTATTGCATGCTTTCTGATTTTGTAGGAGATGAGCTCCAACTGTGTGTTATTCATTACTCTCTTCCTCCGTATCCCTTGTAGTGTTTACTATTTCAAAAGATAATCTTATTATCTCGCTTAGTC
>JAZLCB010000294.1:0-1876 GCA_045614005.1 Clostridia bacterium | reverse complement strand
AATATTTGTTATAATTTGTTTAAAAAAGATGCAGAAACAAGAAAAAATATGACAATTTTTTAAAGATTGTGCATATTATGATAAGCTTACAAATGCAAATGCCTTTTTAAAGGTTTATAATTTAGACAAACAAGCAGGAGGTATATTATGAACGAAAGAATATTCAAGGGCTTATACGGAATTGTCCTTACACCATTTAAAGAAGATGGCCGCCTCGATCTCGATGCACTTGCAAAGCAAGCAGCTCGTGCTGCAGAGTCCGATGCAATGGCAGGTCTTGTAGTTTGTGGCTCAACAGGAGAGTTCTCCCGCCTCAGCTACGAAGAGAATATTGATGTTATGAAGGTAGTAAGCGAAGTCAATGCAGGCAGAAAGCAGTTTATATGCGGTGCAACTGCAGGCGACAACTATACTGCCAATAAATATGTAGAAGCTATAACAAAGCTCGGAGCAGATGCAATACTTCTTGCACCTCCGTACTACTTTACACTCAACGATGACGAGATTTTTGAATACTATCGCGATGTTATAAGAAACAATAGTGCCAAACTCCCCGTGGTTGGTTACAACATTCCTCAGTGCACAAACAAGATTTCTATCCCCGTGTTCGAAAAGCTTCTTGAGTTTGACTGTGTAAAAGGCTTCAAGAATTCATGGAACGATATGCAGGAGATTACTTCCGAAATAGCACTTAGAGATAAGAAGAGAAAAGATGTAGCTATGTTTACAGGTCTTGACGCTTGTCTTTACGGAACTCTGTCACTCGGTGGTGACGGTGTATTCTCTGCAATCACATATCTCATGCCCGAAATTATGAATGTAATATACTCACAGTTCGGCAAGAGCGAAAATTCATTTAAGTGTCAGTGTGAGCTTATAGAACTTATAAATGTAATCAACAGATTTACATTCCCCTATGGCTACAGAGTTCTCAGCGATGCACTTTATCAGAGCCTCGGTACAGGCCGTGAGGGCGTGCCCATGCTCATGCGCAATATGGCATATATGGCAAAAAGAGATATGCGCAATATATACGAAAAGCTTTATACAAGCTATGTAAACCCAAGAATACTTTTTTAAAAGAAAGGAATAGACAATCATGAAAATTACAAAAGTTGAACCTATTTTATTATCCTACAGATACACTCCCGACGAACAGTGGGGTTGGTCGGGCGGAGAGGTTAAGGTATGGCACACCTCTCTTGTAAGAGTATGGTCCGATGAAGGCATCTACGGTCTCGGCGAAATGGGAACAGGACATTACATCCCCGAAGCGGCAAAAGCAATATGCGAATTCCTCGAAAAGACTATAGTTGGTTCCGACCCCTTCGAAATCAGCGTTCTTTATGACAGAATGTACAAGCTCGGTGCTAACTGGGGCAGACGCGGTATCGCTATGGGTGTTATAAGCGGTATCGAAAACGCTCTCTGGGATTTAAAGGGTAAGGCACTCGGAGTACCTGTACACTCGCTTCTTGGCGGAAAGTTCAGAAATTCTATCCGCGCATATGCAAGTGGCGGTATGGAACAGCCCAATGAATCTCTTATAAGAGAAGTAAACGGTTATCTCGAAAGAGGATTTACCGCTGTTAAAATCAGAGGCGGTTACAATGCTAAGAGAGATATAGAAAAGGTAAAAGCATTAAGAGAAGCCCTCGGATATGATTTTGACCTTGCAATAGACTGCGGTCAGGGTTATGTACCTTTCGCTTGGTCGGCTAAAGAAGCTATCGGCGTAGTAAAAGGTCTCGAAGAGTACAAGCTTATGTTTATAGAAGAACCCTGCCGTACCGATGAACTTGATGTATATGCACAGGTTAAGAAGGAAAGCGGAGCTACACCAATCGCAGGTGGCGAAAACGGTTGTTCAATCTTT
>JAZLCB010000293.1:0-3091 GCA_045614005.1 Clostridia bacterium | reverse complement strand
AGCTTTCTTCCTACAGGTGCATCGCTTGCAAGAAGTGAAGTGAATTCCTTTAAATGGCTTTCGAATCTGACAAGTTCTTCGGTAATATTTACTTTATCGGAGAATATTGCAACTTCTGTAAGAAGTCTTGATTCGTCGTAATCCACACCATTTAATATTTCTTCAATTCTTTCGCGCATTTTCTGCTCATGTTCTTTAACTGTGAGAGGTGATCTTTCGGAAATAACAGAAAGTATCTCTCTTACGCCGTTTATTGTTTCGGTGAAGAAATCATAAAGTCTTGCACCCTCTCTTGCACGGTTTGCAGTTATGTCGTCAATTGCTGCATTAAGAACTTCTACAGTGTCAGAAATAATTTGTTCTTTGTCCTCTTCGGGCTTTTCAACATTAAAAATATCATTGAAACCTGCAAGAGTGGATACAGATACATCGTTTTCTATTTCAAGCATATCTGACATTGATTTGAGAGCAGTAAAATATCCTTTGGCAACGCTCTCGTTAAGAGTAATGATTTTATCATCGCCTTCGGTTATATCGTACTGTACAAAAACATCCACCTTGCCTCGGCTTATCTTGCGGGCAAGTGTTTCTCTAATGGCATCTTCCACAAAAGAATAGTGCTTGTACAATCTTATATTGTAATCTGAAAATCTGTTATTTACGCTCTTGATTTCTACTGTGATTTTATAGTTTTCGAACGCTTTTTCACTGCGTCCATATCCGGTCATACTCTTTATCATATTGTATTACCTCGCAAAAATATTTTTTCACTCTATTATATCAAATCCAAGCCTCAAATACAATAGATTTTGCCAAATTATTTTTAGTTTTCAAACTTTTTAAGGCAACTTCCTCCAAGGTATGTGCAAAGCCTGCCCTGATATGTTTTTCTCTTTTCCATTTCGGCATCAATGGTATCCTTGATTTTCCACCAACTTGTAGCGTAATTTGAGAATATACTGTGTTCTTCTTTACTTCTGCCGATAAGCCTTTGAATAACAATATCGGGCGAAAGATACTCAAGAAAAGTTATTACTCTCTCCACATAATCCATATACGAACCCATATCAAAATCACCATCGAGGTACATTTTCGCCATCGGTGTATCTTTAACGATATAAAGGCTGTGCAGTTTAACCTGTTTTATCCTCAATGCTGAGAGTATTTTGGCACACTCAATAGTATCTGAAATGTCGTCCCATGGTAAATTAAGTATAAGATGCGTACATATGTCGAAACCATACTTTTGTATGGTATAGACCGCATCAATAAACTCGGCAAGTGTATGCCCTCTGTTTATCTTTTTCAGTGTATCATAGTTTACTGTTTGCAGACCAAGTTCAATGGATATATTTATGCCTGTTTCGCATGATAAATCATACAAAAACTTCATATAATCATCCCTGATACAATCGGGCCTTGTTGATATAGCAATTTCAACAATGTCTTTTTTTACGGCAGACAGAATTAAAGCTTTAAAATCTTCAAATGGCATATAGGTGTTTGTAAAATTCTGAAAATATGCTATGAATTTACTTGCTTTGTACTTTGTTCCTATGAATTTCATGTTTTCGTCAAGCTGATCGGAAACACTCATTTCGGGTGGGAGATTTTCAAATGCCGCGCCCACATCGCCACAGAAAATGCATCCTCCGTAAGAACATGTGCCATCACGATTCGGACATGTTATCGGAAGATTAACAGGCAATTTATATACTTTTTCACCGTACTTTTCTTTAAGATACTGCGCGTATGTTTTGTATAGCATTTGTAATTCCTTTCAGCCTATTTCGTTTTTAAAACTCTGGTATTCTTCTTCGGTGGTATAATACAGAAATTCATAATCTCTGCAAAGATTTTTGCAAATTTCTTCGGTTCTGTCCTCAGATCCTTTATCAACCACAACAATATTCGGAACAGTTCTGCCACCGTGTTTCATAAAATAATCGAATATCGTACTTCTGATGATGTATTCCAGTGAATGTTCAAGGTTTCTTACATGTATGAAAATAAAAATTTCTCTTTTTTCTTTTCTTTCTTCTTTAAATATCGTTAAAAGCTTAGAGAACATTTCAATAACGCCATAGATACAGAAGAAAGTTATGAAAGTTTTGAAAAAGACTTGCAACATATAAACACACCTCTTTGCATCATAATATGCAAAGAGGTGTCAGGCAGGTGAATTAAAGTGCCGCCTTTTCTTTTAAAATTTCTGCTTTATCGCATTTTTCCCAAGGAAGCTCAATATCCGTACGGCCAAAATGTCCGTAAGCAGCTGTCTGCTTGTATATAGGTCTGCGAAGTCCGAGTTCTCTTATTATAGAGGCAGGGCGCAAATCGAAAACTTCGTTTATCGCCTTTGATATTGCCTCTTCGGAAACTTTGTTTGTTCCAAATGTATCTACATATACAGATACAGGTTTTGCCACACCGATAGCATAAGCAAGCTGTACCTCACACTTGTCGGCAAGACCTGCGGCAACAACATTTTTAGCTACATATCTTGCTGCATAGCAAGCACTTCTGTCTACCTTTGTGGGGTCTTTTCCGGAAAAAGCACCGCCGCCGTGACGCGCATAGCCACCGTATGTGTCTACAATTATCTTTCTGCCTGTAAGACCGCTGTCGCCCTGAGGTCCGCCTATTACGAATCGTCCTGTAGGATTAATATAATACTTAGTTTCATCATCGAGAAGTTTCGGATCAACAACAGGCTTTATAACATACTCAATCATATCGTCGTGAATCTGCTCTACAGAAACATCTTCGCTATGCTGTGTTGATATAACAATGGTATCAACTCTTTGAGGCTTACCATCTACATACTCTATGGTAACCTGAGTTTTACCGTCGGGTCTCAAGTATTTTAAAGTGCCATTTTTACGCACATCGGTTAACTTTTTGGAAAGTTTATGCGCAAGAGAAATAGGCATAGGCATAAGTTCTTCAGTTTCTCTGCAAGCATATCCGAACATCATACCCTGATCGCCTGCGCCGTTATCTTCGGCATCTGTATCGGCTTCTTTAGCTTCCATAGATTTATTTACGCCAAGTGCAATATCTCCGGATTGTTCATCAATACTTGTAAGCA
>JAZLCB010000292.1:0-2720 GCA_045614005.1 Clostridia bacterium | reverse complement strand
ACGATGCTCGAAGAACTACTTCCAAGACCTCGCGTAACGGGAATATTGCTCCAAAGCTTGATGTGAACGGGACAAACCTTTTGACCGAGTTCATCAAAAACTCTTTTAAAGCCCTTATAAACGAAGTTGTTTTCACCACGGGGGATAAAATAGGCTTCGTCCATAATCTCTATTTCCAATCCCGAATCTATCGGGATAAATTCCGCCTCATTGTACATATTGAGTGCAACTCCGAGGCAATCAAAGCCCGGACCCATATTTGCACTTGAAGCAGGAACTCTTACCCTAACCATTGTATCCTCCTATGCAAATGCATATATGCTTATAACTTCCAGATTCTCTGTGGATTTATTGAGTTCTGCTACAGTTATATCCTGTGTGATTACTGCAAATTCGCCTGCTTTGATTTCTATAATCTCAGCATTTTCAAATATCTGCACAGCCTTTGCACGAGCACCCTCGGTATCGTTAACACGAACCATAAATGCTGCTCTGTACTCATCGTGTGTCTTGATGATTCTTTCGTCAGCGCTCTCCCATGCAGGAGTAAATTTACATTCGGCATTTCCTACGACATTCATAACATCGCTTACTACCGCACTTGCAGTTGCAAGCATGCCTGCACCTCTGCCGTAGTATAGTGAATCCCCAAGCATATCGCCCTTTATAAGAACTGCATTGAACACATCGTCAACACCGTAGAGAGGACTTAACTTATGTATAAGCATGGGGCTTACGAGAACATCGTCGCCGTCTTCATTTCTTTTGAATTTACCTATGAGCTTAATTGTGCAATCAACAGCTTCGGCATATTCTATATCTTCAAGAGTTACTTTTGTAATACCCTTGGTATATACATCTTCAAAATTAACTTTCTTTCCTACAGCCATGGAAGATAAAATGGATATCTTCTTGCCTGTGTCGAAGCCCTCTACATCGGCTGTGGGATCCTGCTCTGCATATCCGAGCTTCTGTGCATCGGAAAGTGCATCTTCGAACTTTGTTCCCTCAGAGAGCATCTTGGTGAGTATGTAGTTGGTGGTACCGTTTAATATACCTGTGATTTCTGTTATATTGTTTGCGCCAAGGCTGTCGGCTACGGTTCTTATAACAGGAATACCGCCGCCTACGGCAGCTTCGAAGAAATACTTAACACCTTTAGCCTGAGCTATCTTGGAAAGTTCGTCGCCCTTTAAAGCAACAAGTTCTTTGTTGGAGGTTACAACAGACTTACCGCTTTCTAAAGCGGATTTTGTATAATCATATGCATAGGTAGTACCGCCCATTGCTTCTACAACAACAGTTACTTCTTCATCTGCAAGAATTTTTGCGTAATCTGTGGTTACAAGGGGAGCAACCTCATGCTGTGAAAAATCTCTTATATCAACGATATATTTTACCTCTATATCTTCGCCTGTTCTCTTGGCGATGATATCTTTATTCTGTTTTAAAACTTCATAGGTACCGGAGCCGATACATCCGAAACCGATTATACAAATTTTTGCCATTTGTTTTCCTCCAAAACTGTGAATTAAATTGTATTAAATTATATCACATTTTCAATACTTTGTCAATTTATGAGTTAATCTATTTTAAAGTTTTCGGGGTAGTTATTGCTTATTTCGGCAATTTGGGTAAAAATGTCATCATTTTGCGAAGAATTTTGAACACTTTTTTCCTCAAAAACGCACTTAATATCTGCATTTAAACCGAAAAGTTTTGTAATAACTCCCGCAACATCCGAAACAGCATTTGAATTTGAGAAATTCGAAGCGGAATCCCTTGATTCAAAAGGCAGAATGAGTGTGTCTCCGTCGCATCTGGGCTTGACACCATACAGTGATACAAAAGTCATAAGCTTGCCCGATGACTCGAGTTCACGTATTACATCGTCCCATGCGGTTACGATGTCCTGAAGCTTGGAATCCGATTTTTTCATAATCGGTTTCGGGATATCCTCGGTTGCAGGTACTTCTGCTTTAATAGCGGGTGTTTCGGGTATCTTTTCTGTCTTGTCTGAAACAGGTACACTTACAGGAGCTGCTACCGCACCCGATGCAAGCTCCGCAATCTTTTTTTCAAGAACGGATATTCTGTCAAGAAGTGAAGTAATATCCATATCGTACTCGGGTGATGTCAGCTTTATAAGCATGGTTTCCACAACAACGGAAGCATTGTTAAACTGCTTTAAGTCTCTTAGTCCGCTGTTTAAAACATCTATTGACCTTGTTAATCTCTCGTGTGTAAAAAGCTTGGCAGCATGGGATATCATAGGAATTTTGCCACTTCCGAAATCTGTTATTTCGGGAGCAAGCTTATACATTAGAATATCTCTTAAGGTCTTAAGCAATCCCTCTGCAAAAAGTGACGGATTCTTGCCGTTTGCAATACACTCATTGTAGAGCGTAAGCACACCTTTTACATCTGAACCTGCTATATATCCTGCTGTATTATACAAAAATTTATCGTCGAGAGTTCCGAGTATTTCCGTAACATCGGAATAATCTATGTCTGTTGCCTTATATGCAAGACACTGCTCTGTAATACTGAGTGCATCTCTCATAGAGCCGTTTCCGAGATATGCAATATACTCTACTGCCTCATCTGTGATAGCTACATTTTCCTTTTTGAGGATATCGCCTACTGCACCTGCTATATCCATAGTTCCGATGTTTTTAAAATCGAATCTCTGGCATCTTGAAAGTATGGTTGCAGGTACT
>JAZLCB010000291.1:0-5040 GCA_045614005.1 Clostridia bacterium | reverse complement strand
GGTGTTGTCTGCAAATGCAGGCACGGTAACAACGCTTGCTATCATGACAATGCTTAAAAGAATTGCTAATAACTTTTTCATTATTTTCCTCCTATTTTGTAAAAATAGTACAATCAGCATAACTTAATAATATCACTTTTTGCACAAAAAAACAATATCATTCTTTTGTATAAACTATCTTGCGCTCATAAAAACGAAACCACCGCAAAAATTTGCGATGGTTTCTGTATGCTTATTTAACTTCATTTTAGAATATCTTTATTTCCGTTACATTGTTTGAATCGGGATTAAGTTCACAATAGAGCTGTTTTACTATTTCAAAAGAAGCCTTGGGTCTTCTGAATTCATCAACAAGACCTTTGTTATTTACACCGCCCGAACGCATATATTCGTAGTGGGGCTGTGTCTGTGCATTGCAGAACTGCCATATGAAGCCGCCGCACATTTCGCCCGAACCGAAGTAAACCTCGATGCACTTTTTGAGAAGTACACACTGATAGTTTTCCGACCAACGCTGAGTTTCAAACGACCACTGACCTTTAAGACCTGCAGCACCGAATTCACTCATCATCATGGGCATCTCTCTGCCGTTTGCATTCTTGTCTACAAGTTTTCTCATTCTTGCAACAAATTCTTCGTGGCTGTCCACTTCTACAGAGGGCATCCAGCCTGTGTAGTAGTTAAAGCTTACCACATCTACAAGGTCGGAGCATATATCCTGTTCCACATTAACATGTATAGAGCAGGTAGCGTAGCTTGTGAGTCTGGATGTATCGTAGTCCTTGGCTATCTTTACCATACGCTCGGTAAGTGCTCTGGACTGTGGCCAGGAAGTGTCTATCTCGTTGTAAAGACCCCAGAATATGATTGAGGGGTGGTTTATGTCGCGGTGCATCATACCTTGGAACTGATAGAGTATGCGATTTACAAAGAACTCATTTTCAAGCGACTGTTGCCACTGAGGGAGGTTACCCCAAACGGGGATTTCTTCCCAATAAAGAAGGCCGACCTGATCACAATAGTCTACGGTTATCTTACTGTGAGGATAGTGCGCTGCTCTTACTGCGTTGCAGTTTAAGTCGCGGATGATATCTATATCCTTCTTTATAAGTTCAAAAGGCATACTAAAGCCCCAATCGGGGTGAATTTCGTGACGGCACACACCAATTAACATAATCTTTCTGCCGTTTAAGTACACGTCCTTGCCCTTTGTTTCTATTGTTCTGAAGCCTATTCTGTCGGTGAGGTCCTCGCCGCCGAAAACAACGGTAACATAATAGAGGTTGGGCTTATTTATATCCCACAAATCAATGTCCGCAAGCTCGATGCCGTCTACCTTAACAGTTGTATTGCCGTCTGCGGTAGCATCGCCTGTGTATACGCACTCACCGTTTACAAGCACGAGGAGCTTTTCTGTAACCTTTTCTGCACTCCAAAGGTCAATATTGAGGTTTAATGTGGCATTTTTGAGTGCATCGTCCAGGGTGTAACGAACTTCAAAATTGGTAACGCGTGTATCGTAGAGCTCGGTTACAATTACAGGGCGGTTGATACCACCGTAGTTGTACCAGTCGCTGTTTGCGTGAGGTACGGTATCGGTAAGGTTGGGAGTATTGTCCACTCTCACAACAAGTTCGTGCAGACCTGCACCGATATTCATTGCATCAAAGGTGAATTCAACAAAAGCACCGTAGTGATGTCCTATGTGCTCGCCGTCTATATAAATGTCGCACTCATTGGAAACCGCATCAAACTGAAGGTTTACGCTTTCCGAAAAACATTCAAAGTATGTACGATACCATGCCACGCCTGTGTAGCGGAAGTATCCGAGGGTGGTGTTCCAGCAGGAAGGAACAGGCATCTTGATGCTGTTTTCGGGGAAGGCTTCGTACCATTTTTCGCTGTTTCCAATATTTCTGTCGTCGGTGCAGAAATCCCAGTTCTGCTCCAACTTTACATATTGTGCACTTGTGCTTCGTGTAAATAATCTGTCCATTATTATTCCTCCATGTTTTTAGTTGCAATTTTAATGAATTGACAACTCTGTTGTCATGAATTCTCGCTTCGCGCCATGAATTGAATTGCCTTTAAATGCACTAAGTGCAATTCATGAGTCGTAGGCTCAATTCATGAAATCTTTGATTTCAATTTATGCCGTGAGGCAATTCATTGAGTTCTCTTTGCAAACTCATTATACCACCCTATTATTTTAAAATCAAGGCAGAAAATCGTGCACAAATATGCAAAAGCCCCGAAGAAAATTCTTCGGGGCTTTCGTATAAAAAAGTTATTATTCAATGGATATAGGTGTTTTCCATGCACTCTTCATAGAGAAGGGAGCAAGAAGTGTATCCCATACAAATACTCTTACCTTGTTGCCTGCACTAAGGCCTGTAACGCTGAGAGCTTCTGCAAGTGTAGCAACACCATCTACAGGTGTTATGTCTGTCTTTGCGGAAGTTACAACAGTGTTGCCTGCAAATGCTGCGAGGACAACCTTTACTGTCTTATTTGTATTTACTGTGAGTGCTTTGAGTGTAGCACCTGTTGCAGTAGTGTTTAATGTAAGCTCTGTTACATCATATGTAGGAGCAGTTACAGTAATGGGATACTGTCTGTTCATACCATAGTCTGCATTCTGAGCAACTATGAGATATTCACCGGGAGCTACTGTATCTGCAACGTTCACCTTAACATTTGCGCCATCGTTAGAAGGAGTAAATGTAATACCATCTATGTATCTTGTTCTGGCGGTGTTTACTGCTACCCAGTCGAAGGATTGTTCAAATTCGCCTTCGAATTCACTATTGAACACCTGTGCTGCAAGGTCTAAAGACTTGCCAACTTCAACAGTTGAAGATGCACCTGTTACACTGATATCGGAAGGCTCATATTTGCCAACAAAAGTCTGAGGCACACCGGGAGTATTCAAGTTGATAGCTATACCACTTCCTACAGGTGTTCCCTCAGGGAAACCGAATGCAAGACGAGGGTTGTATTCTACTCCGGTTTTACCGGGCATTGTTAATGTAAATTGCAGTATAGTCCAATCATCTTTACTGGTTACAAGTGCACCATCTGCACCATACTCTTCAGAAAACTTTGCGGTGCTCCAGGTAACATTATTACTAAGTGATGCATTGACTTTTACCGAATCGGTAGTACCAACATTCTTAACCGCCATTTTCAAAACAAGTTTTTCGCCTGTAAGAATCTTGAAATCGGAATCAATATAGTTTCCTCCGCTTGTCTTGAAAATAGCACCTGCCAAATAACCCGTATGATAAGCACCGGCTGTTGTTGCTGTCTTAACATTCCAAATATACACTCCGGGTGTTGTAGTTACAGGTGCTATTACCTGATTTGTAACATTAAACTGATTATAGTTTGTAGCTTCGGCGGGATTACCTATTGCATTTAAGTTCTTTGCCACATAATCATCAGTATTCTCTATAGCGCCTATTACATTAAACGCAAGTGTCTTCTGCCATGTGGTATCTGCATCAATAGCAGTAGTTGCTCTTAAGTAGTATGTACCGTCAGCAACTGCATCACCTGCGTTAATAACTGCAACGCCTTCTGCATTTTCTACACTAAGACCTTCTACAGCGTTGCCGTCTGCACCGAATACTGTGTAAGTAAAGTTCTGTGCAAGGTAGCCAACCGAGTCAACCTGATTAAGAAGCTTAGCTTTGTAGCTTGTGGGAAGACCCTTAATAACAGCTGCATCAGCTACGGGTTCAAGTGTGATATAGTGGGGAACTTCTTTAGCATAGTAAGGCTGAAGAACGCCATCGTGAAGAGCATTGAACTCAACTGCAGCACCTGCTGCAGTTCCTTTTGGTAAACCTATCTTTACATAAGGTTTTACTGAGGTTTTGTCTGGTGTTGTGGCACGGGTAGATACTGTACCTTTAAAGGTTACCCATTCGCCACTCTGCGGAGCTTCAATAACACCGCCCTCATATTCAGGAACAGGAATAAAATCCTTAGTAACAACTCCGGAATATGTTCCGTTCCAATCGCCAACCACTAAAGATGCAGGAACTTCGGGATTTATATTTCTGAATGCAAACATAAATACATAGGTTTCACCCAGAACATATGTGGAAGGATCTTTATCTATAAACTGGTCCTGCAAGCCAAAACCTGCACTGTTCAAGTGAGATGATACGGTTGATACACCATTTGTTGTGTAGATCTTAGCGCCCATGTATCCGCCTTCCCAACCGATGCTTGGATTGGCGTTTTTCCAGTTTATGCTTGCAAGATCAATCTGACCATCGTTCTTACCTGTGGTCCACATTGCACTTGAAGGATTGATAATAAGATTTGCGGGCATTTCGCCTTTAACGTGATCGCCTGCAAAGGGATCAAATGCCACTTCTTCGTCTGCAAAAACTGCTGTAGTGGGCAGTACCATAGCCGCTACCATGATAACAGCTATAAATATTGATAACAATCTTTTCATAATAAAATTCCTCCTATTTTTAAAAAATAGAACAATCAGTATAATATAATTATACTACTTTATATACAAAAAACAATATCCTTTTTTTGTGTTTTTTGTGACTTTTTTGAGGTGGCACAAAAAATTAAATATTAAAAACGACAGGAGCTATAACAAAGTGATGTTTTTGACAAATCTCGTAGGGGATGATGCCACATCATCCCGCAGAAAATCAATCATAAACAAACGGGACAATGAGGGCATTGTCCCCTACAATACCACTCGCCGTGAGGCGAATAAAACTACAAGCGGAGCAAAAAAAACCACCGACAACCTAAGGTGTCGATGGTCTTTTGTGATTAATATTCAAATGAACCCAGATGCTCTGTTGCCATGAAAATTTCCTTTGTTTTCTGAAGTCTTGTACCCTCGTTTAATACTACAAGGTTACCATCCTCAGCAACAATGAGGTTTCCATGCTGCCAGTCATAGGTGAAGCTCTTATCGAGCTTGAGGAGTGCATCGTTCACGCAAATAGTATTCACACCGTTTTTGTTATATACAGGTGTGGTTATTGTATTGCCGTCAAG
>JAZLCB010000290.1:0-3577 GCA_045614005.1 Clostridia bacterium | reverse complement strand
CTTAAGGAGCTGACCGTTATCAAGATAGTATGTATCCTGCATATCTCTTGCGGGGTGATGCTTGGGTATATTAAGTGCTTCAAAGCACTCGTAGTCTGTTACGATTTCGCTGTAGTCTTCTACTGCAAAGCCCATTGCCTTAAATATTCTTTCGCACTCTCTCTGTACAAGAGTAATGGGGTGGTAAGAACCTCTGTCCATATTTGCAGGTATAGACAGGTCAAACTGAGGCATGGATTCTAATTCTTTAAGAATTTCAGCTTCTTTAAATTCCTTAATCTTCTGTGCTATCTTTTCAGTAGCCTCGTCCTTTAAGAGGTTAACTTCCTGACCAAAGGTCTTCTTTTCCTCGTTGGAAAGGCTCTTCATGTTCTTTAAAAGGTCGGTTATGCATCCTTTTTTACCAAGATATGTTATTCTCATATCTTCAAGCTGTTTCAAGTCGGTTGCATTTGCAAGCTCTTCTATCAGCTTTTGCCTCATGGCAGATATCTGTTCGTTCATGGCTTCCTCCTATATGAATGTTGTATTTTGTCAAAAATTATCTTCTTATTATATTACAAAAAAGCTTTTTCGTCAAGGTTTTACTGCTTTTTAATACCGCCAAGCTGTGCACGCAGATTGCGTTTTACCGCGTCTATATATTCGCGTCTTAATGCGGTCTGTTCTTCTTTTTCTTCGGGTGTGAGTGTTTCGCCTCGTTTTTCCTTGGCGGCAAGCTCATTTATTCTAAGTACTTTGCTTTCTTCCATTGTTATTCTCCTACTTTTATTTCGAGTATTTCGCCCGATGTTTCTGCAGTCTCGGAGGTTATATTGAGGCTTTCGCCTATAAAGAGCTGTTTGCCTCCCTGAGTAAATACCCCTTTTGAAGTTTCAGTACCCTGAGTTTCGATTGTAAGGATAATATCATATCTTTCGGGCTGTATTGCCTCTACATATTTTCCGTTTTTGTCTGTCATGAGAGCACGGGCTTCGTTGGCTTCGACTGCGCAAACCGTACCAAGACTTTCGCCTGTTTTGGTAATGGCAAGGTTCTGACCGATTTTGTTTTCGAACTTTTCGAGTGTGGGCTTGCGTATGCCCTTTATCTCAACAGCGTAGGTTATCTTTTTGTATTCGGTCAGGTTTTTGGGTACGGAGTTTTTCTTTATAAAGTATCCGCCTATTGCGAGTACAACAACAAGAACAAGACACAAATCTATTATATTTATTTTGCCAAATAAACGGCCTTTTTCGTCTATTAATCTCATTTTTGCACCTCCTCATTTTCGGGGACATCTACTATAAAGCCTGTGCAAGCGTAGTTGTGGCTCTGCACATACAGGCTCTTGCCGATTTTTGCAATGTCCGTATCGCTGTGAATACTGATGGTGAGGTAGAGGTCATAGTATTCGGGAATTTCTGCATTTACAAATGTTCCGTCTTCTACCGATGATACAATGTTTGTAGCAGGAACAACTTCTTTTTTAAGAAGTGTGCCTATCTCTTCTTTGGTGGTGGCATTTATAATAATGTCGCCCTCCTGCGGAGTATTGCAGAAGTTTTCGCTTCTTTGGCGAACCTCCACAACCACGGTTTTGGGCTGTGTTTGTTCGGTTTTGTCCTTTATGCCCATAATCATTATAACAGCCGCGGTAACAGCTACTATAACAAGCACTATTACAAGGTCTATTATGTTAAATTTCTTTTTCACCTTATTTGTCCTCCTGCAATTTTTTGTATATTTGCTCTATGCTTTGTGCCATTTTGTTCGATGTGAATTTTTCTTGTGCTGTTTTTTGTCCTTCCTCGCCAAACTGCTTTCGGAGGGAGGGATTTTCTATAAGCTTTATTATTGCATCGGCAAGGGCTTGCTCGTTTTGATTCGGCACTATGAAACCGCTTTTGCCGTCATCTATCATTTCCTTAGGTCCGCCCGAATCTGTTGATATTACGGGGACGCCAAGGCTCATACCCTCGATTAATGATATGCTGAGCGCCTCGCTTACAGATGTGAGGGTGAGTATGTCGAGTGCGTTGTACACTCTTTCCACATCGGCAATATAGCCTGTCATGCGTACTCTGTGTGCTATGGGTTCGATTTCCTCTTCCATTTGCTTTTTGAGTGAGCCGTCGCCCGCTATTACAAAAAACGCCTGCGGTACTTTTTGTAATACGATTTTTGCTGCGCGTGCAAAGAGCAGAGGATTCTTTACTTCTTCGAGTCTTGCAACAAGTCCTACAGCAATATCGCCCTCGGCTATGCCAAAGTCCCTGCGAGCTTGTTGCTTTTCTTCGGGAGTATAGCTTTTTAGCGGAGTTACGCCGTTATACACCAAGGAGAGCTTTTTCTCTTTGATACCGTCTTCTCTGAGGTTTTGCACCACGGCTTTGGAAACACCTATTACATGCGAGCTTAAGAAGTTATTTATAAATCCGTAAATCTTGTTTTTTGGAAATGACTTTTTGCCTTCAAGACAATGCCTTGTGTGGACTACGGGTACTTTGCACAGCTTTGCCGCTATTCGTGCCGAAAGGCTTGCGTGAGTGTGGATTACATCGGGTTTTCTTTCTTTTATAATCCGCTTAAGCTCATTGATACCCGATGCCGAAAACGACTTGTCGGCTATTCCGTCTGCTTCCACAACTTCTGTATCAAGTGCTTTTACTCTGTCCGCAAGTGCAGAATCGGGGGGAAGAACTACAAAAACATCGAGGTTTTGTCTGTCGTAGCTTTTTAAAAAGTTAATAAGCCAGATGCCTGCACCGCCTATATTTGTGTCGGTGAGAACATGCATTACTTTAAGCATTTTTGTTTCCTCCCTTCGCGTTGGAGGATGCAATGTATGCAAATGCCATAAATATCCAGAAAATGAGTATCATGTGATAGTTGTACCACATAGTTTCTGCCATACCTTGAAACAGGTATCCCACAAGCGAGCCTGCTATGGCAAAGCCTGTGTACTTAATGATACGCGAATCGGTTTTTATACTCGATATGCACTTAAAGCAGGTAAGCACTATAAGTACGAATACTATAAGACCGAATATACCCATATCCGCTACCCATTGCAGGTAGAAGTTGTGTGCGTGCAGAGCAAACGACGCTCCGCCGAGGGCATAGTTGCGGTACATAAGCGAGAATGCGTCAGTACCAAGACCTATTCCTGTAAAGAAGAAGTCGCGTACCATGTATATGGAAGCTATCCATACGGATATTCGGTACGAGGTGGAGCTATCGCCCGTGTTACCGATACTTGTTATTCTCTGAAGTATGCTTTCGGGCAGGATAAATGGAGCGAGCACAAGCAGAGCCACGCATATGCCCAAAAAGCGGTTATCTTTTTTTAGCAGGATTATACCGAGAGCAAGCACCACACCAACCCATGCCGCACGCGACCATGTAAAGAGCAGGCACGCTCCCGCCACAGCAAACATAACAGCGTAGATTACTTTGGTAAGCATCCTTTTGCTGCCCATCATAAGTGCAAACGTAAGCGGTGCGGAGAGTATGAGGAACTGTCCTAAAACGTTGGGGTTGTCGAGTGTGGAGTACACTCGGGTTTTTATGTCCTCAAACATTTCGGAATCTACCC
>JAZLCB010000289.1:0-1581 GCA_045614005.1 Clostridia bacterium | reverse complement strand
GCATCCTTATAGAGCTGTGCCATAATCTCGCCTACCTGCTCGTGTGTTTCGGGGAAAGAAATAGTATCCGCATAACCTACTTTTTTGGATTCGTCGCGCAAGTATTCTTCGTCTGCGCTGACGAGATCACGAATAAGTGTCTGATCCATATTTTCACCTCTGGACTTGTAATAATATCATATATCCACCAAAGTGGAACTTAAAATCAAGCTAATATGTTCATAAGTTCTGCTACATTTCCGCTAAATGTGAGAACCATATTCATAATTTTTTCGATATCTTCCTTGCTTCTGCCTGCAGCCTGCGCAAGTTCGCTTGTTTTGGCGCAGAAATCTTCTATTGTCATAGGAAGTTCGGGTTCACCAAATGCATAATCCGCCTGGAACATATAAGACTCTTTGTTTTTAAGAGTAATAGTTATTCTTGCGGCACGCTTCTTGGGTACCCATGAAGTCATTTCTTCGTCTGCGCGGATTGTAACCTTTTTGGTAAGCGCGATGATATCGGGGTTGTTTATTGTTTCCTCGCTAAAGGAAGCAATACCGATTTTGCCTGTAACGATTGCCAAAGCAATACAGAAAGGAGCAGACATTTTGCCCTCTACAACACTTGGAATATCGGTATGGTCGTGACCTTTGATACCCTGACTGTACATATCTACATCTATGCTTTCAATATCGTGCCAGTCTATGCTGTTGTCTCCTACTGCTCTGAGTGCTGCATACAGAGCACCATGTGTGTGTCTGCAGGAAGCATAGGGCTTGTGATAACAACCACAGATGTTGTAGTTTGCATTGTTTTCTAAAGAGAGTACTTCACTCTTGCAAGTATCGGTTGAAGCCTTAAAGAAGCCAAAATCGCCATCAAGGGGGTCATTTGGACCTTGGAATCCTGCTCGCACAACAAGAGCTGCTGTAACACCGTCGTGGCAAGCACGACCAATGTTATAGGGTTTCATTGTGGAAGAGTCTTTCTGCATTTCAAGAATTCCGCCTGCACTTGTGCACGCTGCCGACAATGTGGACTTAAACTGCTCTTTATTAAAGTTAAGAAGAGCCGCTACACCCATGGCAGCACCGATAGTACCAACAGTACCTGAGGCATGATATCCTCTACCGCGGTGTCCGGGCTGAATACAGTTGCCCATGCGAATGGCAGCTTCGTAACCTATGATAATACCTCTTAAAACATCGTCCATATTGGAGTTCTCTTTTTCTGCTACTGCAAGAACTGCAGGAATAATGGCAGAACCAAGATGAACCGTAGAGAAACGATGTCCGTCGTCGAAATCATAAGCATGACCGCTAAGACCATTTACCAAAGCGGCATTCTGGAGCGAAGTCTTGCATCCCATTCCTACAGCTGTTGCATCAGAACCGGAAAACATACCAAGATAACAAGAGAGCTTGTCTTCTAAAAGCTTAGCTCCTACAATCATTGTACCAACCTCGTCGAGAAGGCACTTACGTGCCTCCTCCTTGACTTCGGTCGGAATGGGTCCGTTATTTAATGTATATAGTGTATGTATAAAAATATCGCTTATGTTCATACACATATCTCCTTAGCCCTTTATCTTCTGGA
>JAZLCB010000288.1:0-15086 GCA_045614005.1 Clostridia bacterium | reverse complement strand
TTATCCTCATGTAAACATAGACTATGCCGACATGAAGAATATGTATGTCCGCTTTAAAAATGAGGTTATTCGTTTTGCGGGCGAAAATACCCTTTGTACAGCATTCAATCCGCATTGGTCGCCTGTTAGTAAAGAGGGATTAAAAGCCATGGTAGAAGAGGGCATAACCATAGTTTCCGTAACCGCAGGCGAGCGCAAAGAATATAATGGCGACCCGTCTACACTTCCTTACGGTCATGCAGGCAGACTTCTTAATAACAGAAAGCCCGATACTGCTATTTTCTTCCGCAATCTCAAAGGTGACGAAGCAATAAACGATTCTCTTTGCGGTTACAACCATATTTCCACCGAAGAATTCAGAAGAACACTCTATAACGAAGAGGTTATTTATAACGAGGAAATGGATATTTATTACAAGAATTTCTGTAATGGTGTCTGCCTCAATTTATCACCTTTAGATGAGATAGAGAGCGATATGTCGCACGCCTTGGGCAAGGATTATATTTGCATCGCCACACACGAGCAGTATTCATATCCCGATTATTTTGCATATCAGCCCGAAAGTCGCGATAAGCTTATGAAAGCGTGCGAGTGCATTGCAAAGTATGGTTACGAGTACATATTTGTAGAAGACCTGGTGAAAAAATGATAATATTGATATCGGGTGCGTCACATACAGGTAAAACCTATCTTGCGCAGAAATTAATGGAAAAATGTAACTATCCGTATCTTTCCATAGATCATATCAAAATGGGATTAATCCGTAGCGGAAACACCTCGCTCACGCCACTTAGCGATGATGAAGCTCTCACAGCATATCTGTGGCCTGTTGTAAGGGAGATTATCAAAACGGCAATAGAAAACAAGCAGAATCTGATTGTTGAGGGTTGCTATGTTCCGTTTGATTGGAAAAACGACTTTGACATGGAATATCGGCAAAACATAAAACATTGCTGTCTTGTAATGAGTCAGAATTATATAAAAGACCATTTTGAAGATATAGAGAAATATGCCAATGTTGTAGAAAATCGCATATGTGATGATTATACTGTAGAAACAGCACTTAAGGAAAACGAGAATGTGCTAAAACTTGCAGCAAAATACGATGTTAATTATCTGATTATTGATAAAGAATATAACATTGAGAGCATAGTGGAACGCTGTGTGTCCGACATGGCATCATGGCAAAATCAATAGGAGGGAAAACTATGATGTACGAAGAGTTTCTTAAAATAATAGACGAAAGAAAAGACGATTTTTGCGCCATTTCGGATTTCCTTTGGGATAATCCCGAGACATCATTTGGCGAGTACAAATCTGCTGAATACATAACACGCTTTCTTGAAAAAAACGGGTTTACCGTTACCTGCAATCTCTGCAATATACCTACAGCTTTTAAGGCTACCTACGGTAGCGGTGCACCAAAGCTTGGTATTCTTGCCGAGTACGATGCTTTGGAGGGCATGAGTCAGGAGGCGGATATTGCAGAGAAAAGGTCTGTAGAGGGAAGTGACAAGGGTCATGGATGCGGTCACAATCTCTTTGCAGGAGGCTCTCTTGCCGCGGCATTTGCCGTTAAATCATATATAGAAGAGACGGGCAGAGGCTCTATAACTCTTTTCGGCTGTCCTGCCGAGGAGGGCGGAGGAGGCAAGGTGTATATGGCTCGCGATGGTGTATTTAACGATATAGATGCCGTAGTGAGCTGGCATCCCGAAAAAATGTACATGGTTCGTACACGTCCCGCTCTGGCTAATATAAAGATAGATTATTTGTTTGAAGGAACGGCAGCTCATGCAGGCGCGGCGCCACATATGGGAAGAAGTGCTTTGGATGCTGTTGAACTTATGAATATAGGTGCTAACTTCTTAAGAGAGCATATGCCTCTTACCGCGCGCGTACATTATGCTATATTGGATGCAGGCGGTACAGCTCCGAATATGGTACAGTCGCACGCTGTAGTACAGTACCTGATACGCGATGTGGATATGGATAGCGTACGCGATCTATACGAGAGAATAGAGCGTATTGCCAAGGGTGCGGCACTTATGACAGATACCGAGGTAACCTCGCAGATAGTATCGTCTTATGCAAGCCTTGTTACCATACCCACACTCCAAAAGACAGCAAACGAAGCTATGCACGATATCCCCGTTCCCGTACCTACCGAGGAAGAGATAGAATTCGGAAGAGCTCTGCAGGCTACACTAAAGCTTACACCTCAGCAGATGGCACAATCGCCGTATGCCGAAAGCGTTCTTGACCCTGCACCTCCCGTAGCACACGGAGGCTCTACCGATACTGCAGATGTAAGCTGGAATTGTCCTACAGTGCAGATGCACATTGCAAACTGGGTTATCGGCACTCCCGCTCATAGCTGGCAGGCGGTGGCACAGGGCAAAGGCTCTTATGCAAAAAAAGCCATGCTCTATGCGGGTAAGGCTGTAGCAGCAACACTTATGCGCCTTGCCGATAATCCCGAGCTCATATCCAAAGCCAAGGAAGAATTCAAAGAAAAAACAGTTGGCGGTTATATCTGCGGTACACCCGATGATGTATATCCGCAGATTCAGCCCAATCCTTACGATAAATAATAAAAAATGGTTGTAAACAAAAAGTTTACAACCATTTTTTTATTTAACATATGTCGCTTTAATGTACTTGTGAGCTTCATTTTCCAATGTGTCATCAAGCTCGCTCAGGGTACAATTTCCGTATTTTTTCTCCAATGCTTTTTTAATAATGTAGTCTGCAAGGAGAGGATTCTTAGGAAGAAGAGGGCCATGAATGTATGTTCCGATTACATTTTTGTATATTACGCCTTCGGTATCTTCGTGTCCGCACAGCACCTTGCCCAGAGGAGTTATATTGCCAAAGTCTGCCGTTCCTATGTGGTTTTCAAAACCTACAATATCAAATCCGAGGCTTTCGCTCTTTGTTACTATGTTGCCGATAAGCCTTTTTTTGCCTGCACGGAAAGATACATCAAGTATGCCAAGTCCATCATATTTTGCAGTTTCGGTTTCAAAGCTTTTTCCGAGCATTTCGTATCCTGTGCATACAGCTAAGATTATCCCGTCTTCTTTAGCATAGCTTTTAATGCGGTCTTTTATTTTGTATATATCTTCATACACGGCTGCGAGATTTCTGTCTGTTGCTCCGCCTATATAGAGGATATCTGTTTTTTCGCTGTTAAATTCATCGGCAGAGGAAATGTTTTGTATATTTACCTCAATTCCTCTTTCTTCAAGACGATACTTAAGGGCTGTTATATTACCTGCATCACCGTAGTGGTTAAACAGGGCAGGATAAAGATTAGATATATTCAATTCCATTTATTTATCCTCCATTTCCTTAAGTAAGCTTTCTGTGCCAAAGAGCACGGTATAGTTTACAAGGAGGTAGCATACCTCGCCTGATTCGGATATAAATTCTTTTAATGTTTCGGCATTTATATCTATTATTTTAATGTTCTTTATGCCCGCGTATTTAAGTCTCAGGGCAGTATCGTGCTTTCTTACACCGGATACATACACCGCCTTTACGCTGTCATCGCGGAGGCTTTCAAACTGTGTGTCCCAAAGCCATGATATGTCTGTTCCGTCGGAGGGCATATCGTTTACTGCAATAAGCACATTTTTTGTACGGCTATCTTCTTTTACCGTAGATATTGCCTGATTGAATCCTGCAGGGTTTTTTGCAAGATTGAGGATTGCGGTTTTGCCGTTTATCTTAAAAGGCTCCATTCTTCCGAGTTGAGGCTTGTAAGAAACAAATACCTTTATTGCTTCTTCTATGCTTCCGCCTGCACTTTCAAATACGGCAAAGGATGCAAGGATGTTGTATATGTTGTAAAAGCCTCTGTAATTTACATCCATCTTGTACTGAAAACCGCCGAAGCTCAGCACAAATTTAATAGAATCTTTAATGTCTACTCTTGTGGCACTGTAGTGCGGATTAGGTCTTTCAAATCCACAGCTTCCGCAAGTGTATTTTCCGAGCTGATTGTAGTGATTGTATTCATATAAAAGGGGAGTCTGACATTTCAGACAAAGCGGTATTTCCTTATCCTTGGGACTAAATACCTTTTCGCTTACACCGTAGTATATAGCCTTTTTGCCTTCGCCAAACTGTCTTGTAAAGGGGTCGTCGGCATTGAGTACAAGTGTAGTTTCGGGTACTTTTTCTATAGCTTCATTAAGAAGCTTTATTGTACCTTCTATCTCGCCGTATCTGTCCATCTGGTCGCGGAAAAGGTTTGTAATAACTATTTTGTGCGGTGTGAGGTGTTTTACAATGTGGCGTACACTTGCTTCGTCACACTCGATAGAAGCATAGTCTGCATTAAGCTTACCGCCTATGGTGGCTTTGCTTATAAATGCGCATGCCACACCGGGAAGCATATTTGCACCTACATTGTTACATACTACATCGCTTCCGTCATTGGAAAGCAGGGAGTATATGAGGTTGTTTGTGGTTGTTTTACCGTTAGTACCACATACAAGGATTATTTCCTTTTTTATTTGTTTAGAAAGTGTTTTAAGTATTTTAGGCGATATTTTCATGGCTATGCTTCCGGGTGCGGAAGAACCTTTTTTGCCCATGAGCTTGCCGATTTTTATAAGTGTTTTACAAGCCATTATAGCCAGAGCGTTTCGTAATTTTGTCATAAGGAATAGTCTCCTATATATCGAGTTTGAGGTCCGAATCTTTAATCCAGCCTATTTTTTTGAATGGTTTTGCTATAATCCATGTCAAAAGGGCAGGCAGTACAAAGCAGATAAGTAAAACTACAAGAACATCATTTATATCAACGCCCTTGGCACTAAGTACGCCAATCGGTCCTACAAGACCGCAGGTTCCCATGCCCGAAGCTACCGCAATGGGGTTTTCCATCTTGAATACAAAAGCGGCAAGAGCACCTGTTATAGCCGAGGTTATAATGGGAGGAATCCATATTATAGGCTTTTTAACGATATTGCCCATCTGGAGCATGCTTGTGCCGAGCCCCTGTGCAATAATACCGCCCCATTTGTTTGCACCAAAGCTCATTACGGCAAAGCCTACCATCTGTGCACAGCAACCTGCTGTAGCAGCACCACCTGCAATCCCTGTAAGAGAGAGCATTGCACATATAGCGGCAGAGCTTATGGGGAGTGTAAGGCATATGCCCACTACCACAGATACCAGCATACCCATAAGAAGCGGTTGCATCTCTGTAAATGTCTTTATAAGGTTGCCAAGCCATGTCATAAAGCCCGATATGGCAGGTCCTACAAGGAGTGATATACCCACGCCTATTGCAATTACAACTGTGGGTGTTAATATTATATCTATTTTGGTTGCTTTATAAACGAGCTTTCCGAGTTCGCAAGCTATAAGCACGGCAACATATGTTCCGAGCGGTCCGCCCAGAGCATTGCCTGCAACACCTACCGCACAGAGCGAAAACAAAAGAAGTCCCTGTGCACCGAGAGCCGAGCCTATTGCCATTGCCATGGCAGGACCCTGAGCCGATACGGCATATTCCTTCATGCTAAGAAGAAAATCGTGTGTCTGCTTGTGGGGTACATAGTCTGCTATAGTACCGAAAATTGTGCCTATAAGAAGTGATGCGAAAAGTCCGAGTGCCATTGCACCCAGAGCGTCAATGAAATACTTTTTCGGGGACAGCAAAATTCCCTTTTTCTTAGCGTAACTCATACTTACCTCCGTAATATATGTAATATATAGCCTTAACGAGCAACACTAAAGGCGGTTTTAAAATACAAATTTTGCCTCATTCAGCGTTAAAATCCTCGGAAATATTACCATATTCCCTGTGGTTTTGCCTCGACTGAGACAAAATTTATTGTTTTAAAACTCCGAGGGACCTCAAATTGATGAATTTTTGAGGAGATTTTGATGCGGAGGACGCAGGAAGGCTTTGTGCCTTTCAAGGACGACAAAACAAAATATACCGAAAATTCTCAACTTGAGGCGCGTTCAGCGTTGATCGTTAAGGCTAGTATATACCAAATAAATGCATTTTTCAATATGTGGGAGGTCTTTTTAGAACGATTTTTGCATATCTTTTTTTAGGTGGTGATATATATTGGATGTTATCATAACAAAAAAAGGGGATAAAAGCCGTTATATAACCGTAAACAGTTCGGGGCTTCTTATCTGTGAACATGAGGACGGTATCAAACAGGAATTGTCCAAAAATATGACAAAAGAATTTGATGTCTATGCAGAAGATGACGGAAGCTTTGATGTTTTCGGAGTAAGCGCAGACGGCAATCTTTTGCACATACGAAATGCAGACGGAAACACAACCGTACATACAGTACTTCAAAACAAGAGTGATAAAGGCAAAATAACTTCCGTGCGAGTTTTTAAAATATACGGAAGATATCATCTTTTTTATTGCATCAATCATTCGGAGAGGCTTCTTGTGCATCATATAGCAGGCTATGGCGATTATACCATGGAACCCGAAGTTGTAGACCGCATAGGCGAAGAGCTTTTGTATGATATTGTATGCGATGAAGACAAGAATATGTATGTTATATACAGTGGCGAGAACGCCTTATTAAAGCGTAAATATACCTATGGCAGTAAGAGTTTTTCGGACTCTTATACTATTTCCGATATCAGGGTTCGCAGTGTAAGCGGAGTTTATTTTAATGATAAACTTTATGTGGCATACACTACGCAGGATAAGGGGCGCTACTGTGTTTTTCTAAAGGATACGGATAGCGGTTATCAGACGGAAATAGGTATAAAGGTACATTCGGATACCAAGGTGGCACTTATTATACAAAACGGCAATCTTTGTGTGGAATGGGTAGAAAATTCTATGTGTTTTGCTACGGTGTGTACTGCCGACCTTGTTAAGGAACGAGTCAAAATTCTTGGCAGAACAAGAGGGCTTGCAAGGCTAAAGGCAGTAGGAGGCGACTCGCTTGTATCTGCGGTAGCCATGAATCTGTCGGCAAAACCATATGGAAATATTGACGATATGATAACTATGCACCCCAAACCCCAATTTGAATATAGCGGACAGCAGGTAGATATGCTTTCGCGTAAGTATATGGAGGTTTTGTCGCGCAAAAATGATTTTGTGGATTTCGGAGCAGAGCTTACACGCATAGAGTCTGCGCTCGAAAGACTGGTTATGCTTGCAGAATCTGTTATAAACGAAATAAAATCAGGCAAAGAAATAGAGGAGGAGCAGTAATGTCGGAAATAAGAATAGACAAATTCCTTTCGCCCTATGTAAGATTTGTAAATGCTTGCCCGTCTGTGGAAAAGGCGGATTTTTACTACGGAAACACACTCATTCAGCCGTCGCTCGGCTTTGGATGTTTCAGCGCATATTACAAGGTTTCCAAAGGCCTTAATGAATTTACGATTACGGAGGCAGGCAATAAATCTAAGGTTATAGCGTCCATTAAGCTTCCTTACAACAATGGCGAAGTATACACCGTTGCATTGGTTCACTCCGACGGAAGCAGTATGGCATACGGAATAGCCGAACCAACAGAAAGAAGCGACATCGATTATGGCCATGTAAGAGTGTGCCATCTTTCGCCGAATCTGGGAAGCCTTGATATATCGTGTGGCGGACACGATATCCTTGGCGGTATAGATTATCTGGAGCTTAGCAGGTACATATGCTTAAAACCCGATGTGTATGAATTCAGAGTGAGGGAAACCGATGGAGGCGCGCTAAAGCTTGTAATGCCGAATCAGAATGTACAAAAAAGTAAGTACAACACACTCTATATAGTAGGCTTATCCAACGAAAAGCCGTGTCTTATGGGGATATTTACGGTGGATGCTGCGAGTTATACAGGGTATTATCTGTAATTAAAATAAGAAGTCATTATGCTCTTTTAAAGTGAACATAATGACTTTTTATTTTGTCATAGGTTTGTCATGCTGTATTTGATAAAATAATATAAAAATAAAAGGAAAGGACATTAGAGATGAAGAACTTTATCTTAAAGGGAAACATTTGCTACAGTACTTCCAAAACGGAATTAAACTTAGTTTCGGGCTATGTTGTGTGTGCCGATGGCAAGTGTGCAGGTGTTTTCGAGGATTTTCCTGATAGATACAAAGACTTTGAACTACGAGATTTAGGCGATAAACTCATTATTCCGGGCATGGTAGATTTGCATATTCACGCTCCGCAATATGCTTTCCGCGGTATGGGTATGGATTATGAACTTATAGAGTGGCTAAATACTCAGACTTTCCCCGAGGAAGCAAAATATGAGGATATCGACTATGCTAAAAAAGCATATACGATATTTGCCGATAGTCTGAAAAGAAGCGCCACAACAAGAGCTTGTATCTTTGCTACAAGACACAGACAATCCACCGAGATACTCATGGATTTGATGGAAGAAACCGGGCTTGTAACCTATGTTGGCAAAATAAATATGGATAGGTCAGCTCCCGATGAACTTGTTGAGGAAAGTGCGGATATGTCTGCCTTTAACACTTTTGGGTGGATAAATGATATCACAGACAGATATGAGAGAACCAAACCGATACTCACACCAAGATTTATTCCAAGCTGTACCGATGACCTCATGGATCAGCTTCGCGAAATACAAAGGGCGTACTGCCTTCCCGTACAATCCCATTTGTCGGAAAACAAGGGCGAGATAGAGTGGGTCAGAGAGCTTCGACCCGATAGTCTGTTCTATGGCGAAAGCTACGATAAGCACGATTTGTTCGGCGACAAAAATTTAGACAGCGAAAATGTGAGCACGGTAATGGCTCATTGTGTATGGTCAACCGATGAGGAGGTTGAACTTATTCGCAAAAACGGAGTATTTATTGCGCATTGCCCTGCATCAAACATAAATCTTACTTCGGGAATAGCACCCGTACGAAAGTACCTTGACCGTGATATGAAAATAGGTCTGGGAAGTGATGTTGCAGGCGGTCAGACAGAATCTATATTCCGTGCAATCATCGATGCCATCGGAGCTTCAAAAATGTATTTAAGATATGTAGACGAAAGTGCAAAAGCCGTTACTTTTGAAGAGGCATTTTACATGGCGACAAAAGGCGGTGGCGAATTCTTCGGAAATGTCGGAAGCTTTGAAGATGGTTATGAGTTCGATGCCCTAGTGCTGGACGATAGCTTGCTTCCATATCCGCAGGAGCTTAGTATAAGGCAAAGAGTGGAACGCAGTATATATTTATCGCTCGATATGTGTGGCGGTATTAAAGAAAAATATGTAAAAGGAAATAAAATCATATAGGAGGGTTAAAAATGAACACCAAAAGATTATTAAGCTTATTTATCGCATTGGTATTTTGCTTATCTTCGTTTGCGGTATTTGCGACAGAGGAAATTCCTGTAATTTCCGAATCTGTCGAGGAGGGCATTGATTATTCCGATATGTCAAATTGGGCTTATTGGAATGAAGGAGAGGGCAAAGATGCTGATCTCTTCTTTATATGCCCCACCGTTGACATGGGAAAAGACGGCAACTTCAATGCCGATGTGCAAAACGAAAAGTACCGCCAGAGCTTTGTAGGTGCTATCAATATGGAGCTTGGTATTTACGATGAGGTTGCAAGTGTTTATGCACCGTATTACAGACAGGCTACATTCCCTGTTTACAATCTCGATAAGGATAAGCAGGAAGAGTATCTCTCTTTGGCATATCAGGATATCAAAGAGGCATTTATCTATTATGCAGAGAATACAGATGCTTCAAGACCTTTGATACTTGCAGGCTTTTCGCAGGGGGCAGATCTGGCAATTCGCCTTATGGAAGATTTGTTCGATGAGCCCAAATATCAAAGAAGACTCGTTGCATCGTACTGTATCGGATGGAAGCTTACCAAGGAGCAGACAGATAAATATCCGCATCTTATTCCTGCTAAGGGTGAAGCGGACACAGGCGTTATTGTTGCGTTCAACAGCGAAGACAAAGACATTACATCCTCGCTAATTGTAGCCGAAGACGAAAAAACATATGCCATAAATCCTCTTAACTGGAAGACGACATCCGAAGTGGCAGATAAGTCCCTTAATAAAGGAGCTTGCTTTACCGATTATTCGGGTAGTATAAGCGAAGAAATCCCCAACCTTACAGGTGCGTATATAGACAATGCAAGAGGAACTCTCAAGGTTACGGACATCGCAAAAGAAGACTATCCGGGCAAGCTTTTTGAAGACGGCATATATCATCTCTACGACTATCAGTTCTTCTTTAGAAATCTTCAGGAGAATGTAAAGACAAGACTTAATGCATATAACGACAAATATGCAGACAGAATAGATGTTTTTTATAATGACGAGATTATGACTTTTGATGTAGAGCCCATAATAGAAAACGGCAGAACCTTAGTTCCCCTAAGAGCAATTTTCGAAGTCATGGGCTGTGCAGTTTATTATTACAACGAAGATGGCAAGCAAATTGTTTCCGCACACAGAGCAAACGATAGCCTGATGCTTACCATAGGCGAAAACAAGATGTATTTTAACGACAAAGAAATATCTCTTGATGTCCCTGCCAAGATAAAGAACGGCAGAACCTTAGTTCCTTTAAGAGCTATATCCGAAGCATTTGAATGTGAAGTTTTTTGGGATGGAGAAACCAGAACAATATACATATATTCTCCCGCAAGTGCTTATGAGGATTTTCCACAAAAGATATCAGAAACCATAACCGATGATGAGGGTAATGTTTTAATAGAGGCGGTTGCATATTATCCCGTTTTTGAAAATCCTACCGAGATTCCCGGTCTTGATACAATCAATTTTGATTATAAGTGGGATGCCGAAAAGTTTATAGAAGAAGCAAAATCCAAGAAGGAAGATGCCCTTTTATTAAAAGAGCAAATGGGCGAAGATTTTATACCCTTTACCTATGAACTCACTTACGAACAACCCTATAAAATCTGGGGATATCTGTCATTTATAAATCACAAGTACATAGATGTCGGCGGTGCTCACCCCTCAAAAATAATGGAATCAAGAACATATAATGTCAGTTCGGAAGCGGAAATGTCTGTTTCGGATGTAATAGACGAAGAAATGCTTGATGTTTCTTTAACCGAGTATGTAACAGAGTTATTTGCCCGGAAGTTAAAAGAAATTGATCCCGAAGGAACATATACATATGAGTATGTAAAGGAAAATCTCGGATATGCCGAGTTTTACCTTACAAAAAATTCCTTGGTGATTTATTTCAATCAGGGAGAACTTGTACCGTATGCACTTGGTGTAATAAGTGTCGAAATTCCGTATAAACCCGGAGTTTTCAGCATGGATATGCGACACAACTACGAAGAGGAACATCTGTTCGAACAAGAATATGACAATGGCTACGAATGGAAGATTATAGCCTATGCGGAAGATAAAATAGTGCTTACAGAAGAAAACACGGATTATCCTCCCGAAAAAATTTATTCCGAGTATTATCCTGTAGGATTACACACAGTTAGTGTAAAAGGCATCAAAAAAGGTAATGCACCTATAATTTTTGCTCATGTTAAAAAAGGTGAGGGGTTAGAAACCGCAACTCATATTCATACAGCGTTTTTCTATGTTAACGAAGATAATATGTTAACACTCGTTACCGAAGATTTAGAAGTTTATTAATTAATCCAAAAGGAGATAAATGTTATGAAAAAGAATTTGTTATTTATAATCCCTATGATTATTGTTGCAGTATTGTTGTTTTTACTTCGTGCTACAGGTATAACAGCACACATCATAGTGTCAGTTATAGGTCTTGTACTTCTTGTTATCTACACACTTGCAACAAAAAAGCAGTGGAGAAAGCCTGCACTTGAAATAGCAACAAGAGCTTTCTATGCCGTTGCGCTTATTACAGGTGCTGTAATTATGAATGTACACGGTGTTGTGGCTTTAAACATTATTCACAAGATAAGTGCAGTTTTGTTTGTTATCTTTTTGCTTGATGTTGAGATACACAAAGCAATAAAAAAATAATTTCAGGGAGGATACGCATATGAAAAAAACTTTATCAATAGTTCTGTGTCTTGTTCTTTGTCTGGCACTTTTTGCAGGATGCCGTACAGATGCACCCGAAGCTGACAAATCAGCACCCAAAAAAGAAAAAGCAGAAGATAGTGCAAAGGTTATATCTCCGCTTCCCGAAACTCTTGATATAAATAATCTTGATAATTGTACTGTTGCAGTATCCCTTAAAGAGGGCGATGCATATGTTGACGACAGCGGAAAAATGGTTATGAAGTTAAAGGTTTATTCATATGAACTCTACGATATGGTAGATATTGCTTCGCTTAGCGAAAACGATGTAATCGTACGCCTCGGAGAAGAAATAAAGATTACAGAACTCGAGCGCCGAGATACAGGACTTGTAGTTATCAACGGCGGCGAGGAAAACGGTGGCTTCGATTTAATTTCAAACGATAGTACCGTATACTACGAAATCGGCATGAGCGATGCAAAAGCTTTCTACGAATTAGGCGAAGTAATACTTCCTGTTTCTACTGAGTTTGAGTATATTGATACATCGGACCTTGATGCAGATGAAAAGAAGTATTATCCCGGAGATTTCCTCACAGATGCAGGCATCAGATATAACTTTGTTCCCTATAACACAACTGTCGTAATTGCAGACGGTGTTATTGTAAAAATGAACAAAGTCTACATGCCGTAATTTGTAATTGGATTTGTTGAAAAGATAAATAATTTGTGGTATAATGATTTCATCAAAGATGAAATAATTAACTAAGTTTGCCTATGGCAAGTGAAGTTATCTTCGATAGTGAAGTTTAACAAGTTAAGTGAAGTTCTGCCTTACGGCAGAGTGGCAAACTTAACTTCACTTTTGAGAATCAAAAACTTCACTGCTTTTAGCAACTTCACTTTGAACATTAGTTCAAAACTTCACAAAAAAGATGTCATCTAAATTGTTCACCGATTTTATAATTAATTCATGTAAAAACACATAACATTTCAATTATTTGACACATAGGAGAAAAACGATGAAAAAAATATTAATTGCTTGTATATTGCTTGTTTGTATTCTTTTTACCGCATGCGGTGCGCCTGCAGTAAAAGAGAATAGTGCAGATACCAAAGAAGCAGCCTTTACATATGAGTTTGCAGATGCTAAAAAGGGCACAGAACTTCTCATGTCCAATACAGAGTATTATAATAACATGACAAAAGCGGACCTTGAATACAGAATGCAGAAAAAGGACGCAACACTTGAAGAATATATCGAACTTGTCGAAAAACAGGTGCTGGAATTTACCAAAGAAGAAAAAGAATTGATTGACACCGCTATGAAGAGAATTGAGGATATTCTTGTAAGAGAGGGCTACACTCTTCCCGAAACAGACACAATAAATTTTGTAAAAACAACAATGAAAGAGGAGGGTGATGTTGCAGCATATACGCACAAAAATGATATATATTTTGGCGAAGATATGTTAAATTATTATCTCACCACACCCGAACACGCAGAAACATATTTCCCTGCACTGATACTCCACGAACTATTCCATTGTATTACAAGAAACAATCCCGATTTCCGCAGAGATATGTACGAAATTATAAACTTTACCATTGCGGAAAAGGATTTTGAAATTCTCCCCGAAGTAAGAGAACGAATGATCAGCAACCCCGATGTCGGTAATTGTGATGCGTATGCTACATTCACTATAAACGGCGAGAAAAAGGATTGCTATGTTCTCTATCTTACAACAAAAGATTTTGAAAAAGAGGGAGAAAGATTCTTAGATAACGCGGCTACATATATCGTTCCGATTGATAGCCCCGATACACTATATACTATAGAAGAAGTCGAGGACTTTTGGACAGTATTTGGCGATAATACATCTTATGTAATAGCCCCTGAGGAATGTCTTGCAGACAATTTTTATTGTGCAATTTTATTTGAAGAAAAAGAGTACAAAGATGTTGAATGGCCCAACCCCGAAATTTTAGAAAAAATCCAAAATCTCTTAAAGAAAAAATAAAATCAGATAAGAAGGAAGAAAAAACATGGACAAAAAATGGAGCGAAAAAACCACTTTTGAAAAAACAGTAAGAATTATTTCCTTTATCGCGTTTTGCGGCTGGATGGTATTTGAAATATTGGAGAGAACAAACAAAAGCGCAGCTACAGAAATGGGAAGTTATATCTCCGTATGTGTTATATGTATAGCCGAGTCAATATCTTTCTGGAATTTTAAGCGTTCGGTATCTTATATCGGTATTGCAGGTGCTGTTTGTATGTTAGCGGTTATCGTTTTGACACTAATGTAAACACCATACCAAAACACACCCCGTAGGTTTTCGGAGATAAACATTATGAATTTTTTTAAAGAAAACACAAAGAAAAAAATACTTATAGGACTATGCCTTGTTTTAATTGTCGGTGTTCTTTCGGTATTTGTTTATACAGGAAGAGATTACGGTAATCAGGCAATGAATGCCATGTATCTTTCTGCCCGCTTCAAGGGTGATTACAAAGTAGCTGACGGCAAGTGGCAACCTTATGTGGCAGGTGAGCATATTCCTGCCGACAAAGGCGAGGTTACACTAAAAGGCCATTTTGAATTGTTTGTTCCTACCTCAGGCGAGGTAATCGGCAATGCAATGGAGGGTGTTGTTCTTGCGTTTTACTTCAACCACATAGGCGGTGAAGTGTCGGAGGACGGGGAGGAGTTTCGTCCCTTTGATGCCGAAATCGATGTCGCCAATGAGGATATGTGCGGTCAGATGTATATAGGATACATGTGCAAAGGTGCAGACGAAATCACCATAAAGCTCAAAAACCCTCATAAATTCGGAAACCCAAATGCGGTTGATGATTTTCTTAATAATTTAAATACCTACGGCGGAACAGATTTTGAAAGAGATATGTTAAACCGAGGAAGCACATACAGAATATGGGGTATTGTGCTTATCCTGTTTTCGTTTATGCTTATCGGTACTGCTATATCCGCTGTTCTTGTACGACTGAAAGGTAAGGAAAATCTTTGGTTTGTCGGTTTTGCCGTTTTTTTTGCAGGAATATACTTCATGGTCAAAGCACATGGAGTCATGTTCTTTAGTCCAATAATCA
>JAZLCB010000287.1:0-3574 GCA_045614005.1 Clostridia bacterium | reverse complement strand
TTCTCAATTTACGGAAGGAGCAAGCCCCTTCCCTACAAAAGTCATTATAACACCAGGGCTCTTTTTTTTCAACCTAATTATTATATTTTTACAAAACAAAAACGACCGCCGAAGCGGTCGTTTTTATAATTAATATTATCTGAATAAGGGACCATAAGTCTGGCAAGCTCTGTAATCTGCGCCTTCCTTATCCATACCGAATGCATTCCATGCGCTGGGTCTGAAGATCTTGTCTTCGGGAACGTTGTGCATGCAAACGGGGATTCTTAAGATAGAGCAAAGTGTGATGAGGTCTGCACCGATGTGTCCATAGCTGATAGCGCCGTGGTTAGCACCCCAGTTGTTCATTACATCATATGCAGTCTTGAATGCGCCCTCACCTGTGCATCTGGGAGCAAACCATGTGCAAGGCCATGTGTAGTCTGTACGAGCCCAGAGCTTATCGGAAACTTCGTCGGGAAGATCGATTGTCCAACCTTCTGCAATCTGGAGAACAGGACCTAAACCTTTAACGAGGTTGAGTCTTACCATTGTAGCAGGCATTTCTGCTTTTGTTAAGAATCTGGAGGAGTAACCGCCACCTCTGAAGTAGCCAAGGTCTGCCATGTTCCATGTTGTGTTAGCCATGATAGCATCCTGATCTTCCTGTGTTACTTCGTACCAAGGCTTCATAACGCCGTTGCCGTTTTCGTCCTTTGCAGCTCCGTTAGCATCGAGACAGCAAGCACCGGAGTTGATAAGGTGAATAAAGCCGTCAGCTTCTTTAGCCTTACCTTCGATATCGTAACCTGTTGCCTTCTTAACAGCGTCACCGCTCCAGTATGTTCTAACATCGGCAAACATCTGCGCTCTGTTTGTAAGGAGCTTACCAAAGAGCATACCAAATGCGTTAAGTACGTCATTTTCAGTAGCAAGAATCATGGGTTCTCTTGCACCGTTCCAGTCAAATGTAGTATTGAGCATAGCTTCGGGGAAGTCGCAGTTGGGATAGAAGTCTGTCCACTGTCTCTGACCCTGGAAACCTGCTGCAATAGCATTGTGACCAACCATTTCTTCTTCGCAACCTTCGGGGAGGTTGGGGTTACCGTTCATAAGATCCTTGATGATACAAGCCATCTTTACAACGAATTCAAACTGCTTTTCCTTTTCTTCTGCGGAAAGCTGCATATCTACAGGGTTCTTGTCGAAGCCGATGTTGCACTTTTCCTTAGCCCACTTAAGAGCCTTCTGGTATTCTGCTTCGTCATAGATACCCTCGGACATTCTTCTGATAACTTCTACCTCGTCTACAGACTCAACTCTCATACCGAAGTAATCTTCGATAAATGCTGTGTCTATGATAGAACCTGCAATACCCATGCAGATAGAACCAATCTGGAGATAGGATTTGCCTCTCATGGAAGCGGCTGCAACTGCTGCACGACCGAATCTTAAGAGCTTTTCTTCTACGTCAGCGGGGATGGATGTATCTGTAGCATCCTGTACATCGTGACCGTAGATACCAAATGCAGGAAGACCTTTCTGAGCGTGACCTGCAAGAACAGCTGCGAGATAAACCGCACCGGGTCTTTCTGTACCGTTAAAGCCCCAAACAGCCTTAATGGTATTTCTTTCCATATCCATTGTTTCAGAACCGTAGCACCAGCAGGGTGTAACGGTAAGGGTGATTTCTACGCCCTCTCTCTTGAACTTTTCTGCGCAAGCTGCAGCTTCTGCAACACGGCCTATGGTAGTATCAGCGATAACAACCTCAACGGGCTGACCGTTGGAATACTTAAGGTTTTCTTCAAAAAGCTTCTTGGCAGCTTTTGCCATATTCATTGTCTGGTCTTCCAAGGATTCTCTAACCTTAAGAGGACCTCTTCTACCATCTATGGTAGGTCTTATACCAATTTTTGGAAACATTTTCATTACCTCCGTTTTATATAAATTTTAAAGCTATATACATACATTTTAATACAAAATAGTCCTTAAGTCAACTATAATCTTGCATACGAATTTGAACATTTTGTTAAAACCTGTGTATGTTTTGGCAGATTAATTCCGAAAGCGAAAACATAAGCTCAACATCCGACCTCAGGCTACAGCTGACAGGTGAGTGAATGTACCTGCAGGCAAGCGATATTACCGCTGTTTTGCAAGGAAGGGAGCTTATCTGATATGCTCTTGCATCATTACCGCCAAAGCTCGACTTTTTGTATTGGAACTTGATATCATTATTTTGGGCAAGAGTGGTTATAAACTCATTTAATCCTTTGTCCGAATACGAGCCCCTGTCCATTACAGAAATAACAGGACCGCCTCCGAGATATGAAGAATACTGATGTTCCTCCGAGCCCGGAACATCCGATGCTGTGGTGCTTTCTAAAACAACAGCCACATCTGCGCCAAGACGTTTTGAAACAATGGTTGCACCACGGCAACCTACTTCCTCCTGAACACAGAAGCAGAAGTATATGTCATTTTGGTACTCTCCCTTTATAAGCTCGCAAAGAAGTGCACAGCCTACTCTGTCGTCTAATGCCTTTGCTTTTATAAAACCGTCTGTCTCCCTGTAGGGTGAATTAAACGCAATATAATCGCCAAGGCTTACTTTGGCCTTTGCTTCATCGGCATCGGAAGCACCGATATCTATATACATATCCTTTTCTTTAATAACACTTTGCCTTTCGTCGGGGCTTTGCAGATGGACCGCTTTTATGCCTATTACACCCGGCACGGCATTATCGCCTATTACTACGCTTTGTGCAAGCATAATACGCTCATCTATACCGCCTACGGACTTGAACTTTATATATCCGTCATCGGTGATTTCCGATACTATAAACCCTACCTCGTCCATGTGGGCGCTGAGAACCACCTTTTTGCCGTTTGAATCAGCACCCTTTTTAAGTGCTATGATATTGCCCATGGTATCTACTGTTATTTCGTCGGCATACGGCTCTATCATGCTCTTTATTACTCCGCGAATAGCCTGCTCATTACCCGATACGGCATTAATCTGTGTGAGCTTTTTTAATTCCAGCATACTACCGCCTCCGCATCGTTGGTATTTTCTATAAGTGCAGTTATGGCATCTGCTGTTGCAGATACATCATCCATATGCACGGTTTCCACCATGGTGTGCATATATTTAAGCGGAAGCGAGAACAGAAGTGTGGGTATACCCTCTTTGGCAATCTGTATTGCCCATGCATCTGTTCCTGTATCGTCGCCGTCTATATCTATACTGTACTTTATCTCGTTTTTGTCCATTATGTCTATTGCATGTGCGCAAAGAAGCGGATGAATATTGGGTCCTTTGCTTATTACCGTACCGCTTCCTGCCTTGAACACCGAGCCCGAAGCATCGGGTGTCTTGGCATGGCAAACATCCACCGCAACAGCAAACACAGGGTCTATTGCAGTTGCCGTAGCCGCTGCACCTCGTCTGCCCACTTCCTCCTGTACACAAGCGCAAAAATACACATGGAAAGGAAGCTTTTTGTCCTTTAACTTGTCCATAACAATCATAAGTACAGCTATGCTTGTGCGGTCGTCCTGAGATTTGGCACTTATTGCCTTATCTCCAAGC
>JAZLCB010000286.1:0-2379 GCA_045614005.1 Clostridia bacterium | reverse complement strand
AGTTTCACCGGGGAAGCCTACTATAAGCGATGTACGGATTATAACATCAGGTATACGGCTTCTGAGGCTCGAAACAATGGATTCTATCTCGCTTTGGCGGCTTCGTCTGCCCATACGCTTTAATACGCTGTCGGACACATGCTGAAGCGGCATATCAATATACTTTACCACTTTGGGGTTTGTTTCTATTTCCGCAATGAGCTCTTCTGTTATGTTTTCGGGGTAGCAATACTGGAGTCTTATCCACTCTATACCATCTATCTCGGATAATCTTCCAAGAAGCGGTGCAAGAGCATAGCTTCCTCTGTCCTTGCCGTAATATGCGGTATCCTGTGCTATAAGAATAAGCTCTTTGACACCGTTTGAAGCAAGCTCTTTTGCTTCGGCTACTATGCTGTCCTCGGGACGGGACTTATACTTACCGCGGAGTTTTGGGATAATGCAGTATGTGCAGTAGTTGTCGCATCCGTCTGCTATCTTAAGGTACGCGGTATACGGTGCTGTGGTTCTCATCCTCGGCAAATCGTAGTCAACGGGGGTATTTGCATCACCTACCATAGCAAGCTTAGTGCCGTTCGTGTAGTATTTTTCTATAGCTTCGGCAATGTGAGCATAGTCTGTAGTTCCGAGGATTATGTCAACCTCAGGAAGCTCTTCTTCTATATCGCTTTTATAACGCTGTGCAAGACAACCTGCTACTATAAGAAGCTCACACTTATCCTCTTTGTATGCAGCCATCTCAAGTATTGCACCTATGGATTCCTCCTTGGCACTATCTATAAATGCACAGGTGTTTACAACTATAATTTGTGCTTCTGTGGGGTCTGCGGTTATGTCGTAACCGTTATCGGAAAGTACACCCAACATAGTTTCGGTGTCGGTAAGGTTTTTGGCACAACCGAGCGACACGAATCCGATTTTCTTTTTCATTATATCAATCCTTCTTGCTGTATATGCTTATAGCCTTTTCTATATCCGAAAAATCAAAGCCCCTCTGCGCAAAATGGCGCATTATCCTCTGCTTGGTCTTTATGTCCGAAATGTCCTCATAGCCATACTTTGCGCCTATTGCCTGCGCTATATCCTCTGCTGTGGGAAGTGGCATCTGACACAGAGCATCTTCTATTGTGAAGTCGTCTATGCCTCTTTGTTTGAGCTCGTAGCGGACTTTCTTAATGCCCCACAGCTTCTCGTGGCACATCTCAAGAAACATAACCGCATAGGCTAAGTCATCGAGATACCCGAGCTCGGTAAGCTCGTTTATGACCTCGTCTGCAATTATTTCCTCATAACCCTTGTCTGTAAGCTCTTTCTTCAAAGAAGCTGTGCTTATGCTCTTTCTTGAAAGTATATCCATTGCCTTTGTCTTGGCTTTGCCAAATTGAGATTCAAAAAGAAGATTCTGAAGCTCCTTTTCGCTTATTTCTCTGCCTGCCTTTATGCCGAGCACAAGTGCATCCACATCATCGAGCGAAAATGAATACTCTCCGTCAAGATAAACATTTACTCTGCGAGGGTCATTCTTCTGAGGGCTTACTTCGGTTATCTTCATTATTCTTCACCGATGTTGGCTTGAATTCTGGCTGTTCTTTCACGGGCAAGGCGTTCTTTTTCTTCCTTTTCGGCATTAACTTTATCCATGATTTTGCCGTATATTTCATCAGTTAAATTAGGATGCTCCTTTAAGAACTCCTTAACTTTGTCTCTGCCCTGACCTATACGCTCACCCTCGTAGGAATACCACGAACCGCCCTTTTGGATTACATCCATATCGGCAGCTATATCTATGATACTTCCTTCACGAGAGATACCTTCGCCAAACATAATATCGAATTCTGCTTCCTTAAAGGGAGGAGCAACCTTGTTCTTTACAACCTTGGCACGGGTTCTGTTACCTACAACGGCAGAACCGTCTTTTATAGCTTCTATTCTTCTTATATCTATACGGACAGATGAATAGAACTTAAGCGCACGACCGCCTGTGGTAACTTCGGGGTTGCCGTACATTACGCCAACCTTTTCTCTGAGCTGGTTTATAAATATTGCAACTGTGTTGGACTTATTTATGATGCTTGTAAGCTTACGAAGTGCCTGTGACATAAGGCGAGCGTGAAGACCCACATGGGAATCGCCCATGATACCTGCAATTTCTGCCTTGGGTACAAGTGCTGCAACGGAGTCTACTACTATAACATCTATCGCACCGCTTCTTGCAAGTGCTTCGGCAATTTCGAGAGCCTGCTCACCTGTATCGGGCTGAGAAACTATGAGTCTGTCTATATCAACACCGAGTTTCTGAGCATAGATAGGATCTAAAGCGTGCTCAGCATCTATAAATGCTGCTTCACCGCCGTTACGCTGTGCTTCGGCTATTACATG
>JAZLCB010000285.1:0-3213 GCA_045614005.1 Clostridia bacterium | reverse complement strand
GAATCATTTTTTCCTATTCCCCAAGGGACTGTAAATTAATTTTTTTGAATTAATTTACAGTCCCTTTTTTATTTGTAATCAATATTTACTTGTCTATTTGTCTCAGCTTACGTCTGGTCCTGTTTATATGTCTCTCAAAATCACCGTTTGCAATGATTTCCGCAAGTACATATTGCTCAAACACAGGAACAGTACAGCTATAAAAACCCATTTTGTTAAAAAAGGCTTCCGTGAGCTTTTCGGGCAGTACCATATAGCCTATTCTCATAGAGGGTGCAATGGTTTTTGTAAATGTGTTTACATATATTACGCTTTCGGTTGGTTCAAGCGAAAAAACGGTATCCTCATTTTTGGTAGATACGGTAAACTCGGAATTGAAGTCATCTTCTATTATAACAGCACCGCGGTCCGTTGCCCATTTTATATATTCATTTCTTTTGGAAGCACTCGCAGTAACACCACTAGGGAAACTCTGGAAAGGTGTAATATGAAGTACCGAAGCTTTCGCTTTGTTAAGCTGTGATGTCAGGATGCCGTCTTTGCCGAGTTTTAATAATTCGCACATAGCTCCGTTTGCCTTATATACAGAATGTATTTTTTCGTACGAGGGATTTTCGAGCCCATATATTCTGTCTCGACCCAAAAACTGCACAATAAGCCCGTACAGATATTCCGCACCCGAACCTATTACAATTTGATTGTATGGCACTTGTATGCCTTTTGATACGGCAAGGTAGTCCGATATTGCCTTGCGAAGCTCAATGCACCCTGCATTGGGCGATTTTGTCAAAACGGCTTGCCCGTATTTTGAAATCACATTACGCATCGTTTTGGCAAGCACCGAAAACGGAAATTCCCCTGTATAGTAGTGGTTCTCGGTAGGGATGGTATGTATCTCACTTTCGGATATCGGTACAAAGTCGGCTTTGCGGTATGTAACAAAGTATCCGCTTCGCTCTCTTGCTTCTATGTAGCCCTCGTCGCACAGGATTGCATACGCATGCTCAACCGTAATTACGCTTGTTTGAGTTTCTTCGGCAAGTATTCGCTTAGAAGGCAATTTGTCGCCGTATTTGTAAAGGCTGTTTGTTATGTCGCTTCTTATCTGTTCGTATAGCTGCATATATGCTTTTTTGTTATTTTTTGTATCAACTGAATATTTCATCTGGTTATATTAAATTCTCCTCAATTGGTAATTGTTATATGTTCAGTTTAATTGTATAATAAACCCATAAATTTGTAAAGAGGTTTTTTATTATGAAAACAAAAACACAAAAAATTGTGCTTTCTGCACTTCTTGCAGCACTTTGCTGTGTAGCTACCATGATTATTAAGATACCGTCACCACTCAAAGGTTATATTAACCTCGGCGACTGTGTTGTACTTCTTGCAGGTTGGATTTTGCCGTATTCATATGGTTTTGCCGCAGCAGGTATAGGTTCGGGTCTTGCAGATGTTCTTTCGGGATATGCCATCTATGCTCCTGCAACCTTTTTAATCAAGGGCATCATGGCACTTATTGCACACGCTTGCTTTAATGGTATGCATAATAAACTTGGTAGTGCATCTTCAAGAATCATCGGAGGCGTTATGGCAGAGGTTTGGATGATTCTCGGATACTTCATATTCGAGGGTTTCATGTACGGGTTTGCTCCCTCTGTAGTTAACATTCCCGCAAACGCTGTTCAGGGCGTGGCAGGCATACTCTTTGGCATGGTTCTTGTTAAAGTTTTTGAAAAATCCAAAATAGTGTAAATAGAACAATACCACCCGATATGGGTGGTATTTGCTTTTGCAACTGTGTAAAATATTTACACCAAATGAATTTTATGCTAAAATAATAACATAATAATTTTGTAAATTCAAAAGGAGGTAAATACATGCCGTTTATATTAATTATATTTGCATTGCTTGCTTTAACAGCCTATTATATCTCCCGAAGAATTCATCGCGGAATAAACGTCTTTTTCCCAAAAGTACATTTTGCTTGGGTGGTTTCACCGGTTAGTATTTTAGTGCTGTTTTTGGTTTTGTCATTTATACGCTCTGTTTTGCCTTTGTCTGAAGAAGCAAACAACATAATAGGCATTATCGGCGGATACTCAATGGGTATCTACATTTATCTAATTATATATACAGTAGTATTTGAAGTAATTAGCTTCATACTTCGTGTATCAAAGCTTTCAATCGCACGCCACCGCCTTTTTAACGGCATTACTGCAGGTCTCATCCTTTTATGTACATTTGCAACCTGTATATATGGCACTATCAATGCACAGCGTATAGACACGGTATCGTATGAAATATTTTTAGAGGATAAAGCGGACATTTCGGATTTGAATGTAGTACTCATAAGCGATCTTCATCTGGGTGCGGTACATTCGGAGTCAAGGCTAAATAAAATAGTGGAAAAAGTCAACTCGTTGAAACCCGATGTAATTTGCATTGCAGGAGATTTCTTCGATACCGATTTTAAGTCTGTACAAAATCCTGATAAAGCTATTAAAACTTTAAAGAAGCTTCGCTCCACCTACGGCACATATGCTTGCTTTGGCAACCATGACGGAGGAAAAACATATAAGCAGATGGAAGACTTTCTTGTACAAGCCAACATTAAACTTCTTAAAGACGAGTATACAGTAATCGACAACAGAATGGTTCTTGCAGGCAGAATGGATTCGCATCCTATAGGCGGTTACGGCAAAGACGGCAGGAAAGAAGTTTCCGAGGTGCTTTATGGCATTGAAGCGGATATGCCCGTTATCGTCATGGATCATAATCCTGCAAATATAAATGAATATGGCAAAGAGGCAGATGTTATTCTTTGCGGACATACCCATAGGGGACAGCTGTTCCCGGGCAGCCTTATTACCGATTATATATACGATGTGGACTATGGCTACTATCAAAAAGACAAAAACTCACCTCATGTAGTTGTTACCTCTGGTATAGGATATTGGGGTATACCGATGCGAGTGGGAACAAATTGTGAGGCTGTGTGCCTCTCGATTAAATAAGAAAAGGGAATGTAAATTAATTCAAAAAATTAATTTACATTCCCTTTTTGCTTTATTTGTATTGAGCTATATACTGTTCTATATAATGTGATGCCGTTGCTCCGTCTGCCACCGCGGTTACAATCTGGCGTACAGGCTTTGTTCGTACATCGCCTGTAGCGTATACACCGTCTATATTGGTTTTTGTGGTTTCATC
>JAZLCB010000284.1:0-5764 GCA_045614005.1 Clostridia bacterium | reverse complement strand
ATCCTTGGGTTGGTGTCGTAGTATTTACGGCTTACATAGTCGCGGTTTTTGTACCTTTGTATTACGGTGTCTGCACTGTCTCCGAAGATATAGATATTATCATCGCCCACAAGGGCGTGTATTTCTACATTTGCGCCGTCCTCCGTGCCAAGGATTACACCGCCGTTTAGTATAGCCTTCATATTGCCCGTACCGCTTGCCTCGCGCGATGCAAGTGATATCTGCTCGGATATATCACAGGCACCCATAAGCATTTCTGCATTTGTAACATCGTAGTTTTCTATCATTACAATTTGGAGGTGTTTATTTGCCGTTTCGTCATTTTCTATTACCTTGCCAAGGCAGAGTATCATGTGTATTATATCTTTGGCTATGGTGTATGCCGGAGCAGCTTTTGCACCAAAAAATGCGCATATCGGTCTTGTCGGAACTTTTCCGCTTTTGATGTCGAGATACATATTTATAAGGTAAAGCACATTCATTTGCTGTCTTTTGTATTCGTGCAGTCTTTTTATCTGCATATCAAATATAGCATTTTCATTTATCTCTATGCCTTGGGTTTCTCTAAGAAAATTTTTAAGGCGCATTTTGTTTTCATGCTTTATGTCGCAGAGCTTTTTTAACACATCTTGGTCTTGTGAATATTTGGACAGAGTTTCAAGTTTGGAACTGTCTTTGCAAAAGCAAGAACCTATAAGACTTTCTATATAGTTAGACAGCAGTGGATTTGTTTTGCACAGCCAACGCGAAAACGAAATTCCGTTGGTTTTGTTGTTGAATTTGTCGGGATATATTTTGTAGAAATTACCTAACTCCGATGTTTTTAATATTTCTGTATGCACACTTGCTACACCATTTATGCTAAATGAGTAGTGTATGTCCATATGCGCCATATGAACGGTGTTTTTTGAGTCTATTATATATACCGATGGGTCGGAGAATTTGTTTTTTATCCTTGCATCAAGCATTTCTATTATGGGTACAAGATTCGGTACGGCTTTTTTGAGGTAATCTATAGGCCACTTTTCGAGTGCTTCGGCAAGTATGGTGTGGTTGGTGTATGCTACGGTTTTTGATACCGTATCTATCGCAATGTCGGGATTTACGCCTCTTTGTATAATAAGGCGGATAAGCTCGGGAATAATAAGTGATGGGTGCGTATCGTTTATCTGCACTACGGCATATTCGTGTATGTTGTCAAGGGTAGATCCCTTTTTTATACATTCGTCTATTATCTTTTGTGCACTACAGCTTGCCATAAAGTACTCCTGATATACTCGGAGCAGTCTGCCGTTTTCGTCGCTGTCATCGGGGTACAAAAACAAGGTAAGATTTTTGGCATAGTCGGTTTTGTCAAACTCTATGCCGTTTTTTACTATGCTTTCGTCTACGGATTCCACATCAAAGAGTGTGAGCTTGTTTACCTTACCGCTTCTTCCCAATATATCCATCTGCCATGTGTTAGCTCTTAGTGTCAGATTGCCCAGCTCCACATTGTAAGTAAGGGGAGTTTTTTTAAGAAACACATTTTTGTGAATCCACGGATTAGGCTTTTCTACCTGCTTGTTGTCTATAAATTCCTGACGGAACAAGCCGAAGTGATAGTTTAACCCCATACCCTCGGCATTTAGCGAAAGATTTGCCATAGAGTCCATAAAGCACGCCGCAAGCCTTCCGAGTCCGCCGTTACCGAGCGAGGGTTCGTGCTCTTCTTTTTCTATTTCCGTAAGTGATGTATTGAGCTTTTCAAGGCTTTCCTCTGCTTTGTCATACAGCCCTGCGTTTATGAGGGTATTTACAAGCATCTTGCCCGTCAGGAACTCTGCCGAGATGTAATATAGCTTCTTTTTGTCATGGTTTTGCGGAGTGTTTCGTGTTATATTCTCTATTTCGCCATACAGAGCGTTATAGATGTCTTTTGTGTTTTTATCGTTAAAGTCCATATCAGCACATCCTTTAGTGTTGGTTATTAAGGCTATTATCTGCAACACGAAAAAGTTTATTCATTTGTGCTTGAACGAGGTATCAAAATATAATATAATTAAATGAGAAATTATAGAAGGAGAACAAGCCATGCTTCTTGCATTATCCGAACATATCAAAAAACTCGATGAATTGGCATCACAAAAGTACGGCATACCCGTAAGCGAGCTTATGGAAAATGCAGGAATGAGCATTTTTCGTGAGATAAAAGATAATTTTACACAAAATAAATTTGCCGTTTTTTGCGGTAAGGGCAATAATGGCGGTGACGGTTTTGTGGTTGCAAGGCTTCTTAAAGAGGACGGACGCGATGTAAGGGTTTATCTTACCCATAGTGCAGAAGAGCCAAGCTCCGTAGCCAAAATCGCTTTTGACAAAATGCAAGAAAAAAAGGTTGAGGTTTTGAGTGTGGCGGATGCCATAGATGAAGATGCCGTTATTATAGATGCACTACTTGGCATATCGGTTTCGGGTGCGCCGAGAGGAAATATAAAGCTTGCTATAGACAAAATAAACTCTATGGATAATATAGTCATTTCCGTAGATATCCCAAGCGGTTTGTCTGCAGATAACGGCACAGCCGAGGGTAGCGTTGTAAAGGCGGATTATACCTATACACTCGCACTCGATAAAGTGGGGCTCAATACCGAATACGGCAAAGAGCTTTGCGGAATTAAAAAAGTTCTTGATATCGGAATACCGCCCGAAGCTGTAGCGGAACTATAACTATTTATATTCTTGCACAAATCGTAAAAATGTAATATAATAAAAGTTAATCAGCACAACATTCACATGACTTTTGGAGGAAACAACAATGAAAAAATTTAAAATCGGAATGGTTGGTGTAGGAAGAGCCACAACCTACGGTCGTTTGTTTGTCGAAAATCCCGAAACAGAGGTTACTGCTCTTTGTGAGATGGATGAATCGGTTTTGGAACAAAACGGCAAGGAATTCAATCTTGGCGATAAAGCTCTTTTTACAAATTACGATGATTTTATTAATTCGGATGTTGATATAGTTGTTTTGGGAACTCCGATACCTTTTCATGCCGAGCAGTCAATCAAAGCCTTGGAGTCGGGTAAGCATGTTCTTTCCGAGGTTACCGCTGCAGATAATATGGATAACTGCATTAAGCTTGTTGAGGCTGTAAGAAAATCAAAGGCAAAATATATGCTCGCAGAAAATTGCAATTATATGTATTTTGCACTTGAGTGGGACAAATGGATAAAAGCCGGAAATATCGGCACACCGTTTTATGCAGAGGCGGACTATGTACACGAAATAAGAAGCCTTGTTGACGGCAAATGGCGTCAGAACCGCGCCCCGCTTCACTACTGCTCACATAGCCTTGGGCCTGTGCTTATGTGGATGGATGATTATGTTGTCCGCTGTAGCGCATCGGGTAGAGATTCCCGCTCATTCGAAAACAAAACCGACGGAAATATAGATATGCAGGTGGCACTTTTTGAAACCTCAAAGGGTGCAACTATTAAAGTGCTCAGAAGCTCGGTGGCATTAAGACGACCTGCACTTTGTTCATATAGCATATATGGTACAAAAGGCTCTTTGGAATCTGCACGCGAGGCCTATGACGGCGTGGGTTATCGCTATTTTGACGGCATAGATCCCGAGGAGGGCAGAAGAATAGGCGTAAGTTGCTACGATCCCGATGCGCCTGAAATTGCCAAAGCGGGCGGACATGGTACAAGCGAATATTATCTTATTAATGATTTTTTAAATTCAATTAAAGCAGATATCACCCCTCCGATAGATATAGTTAAAGGAATGGATATGACCGTTCCGGGTATTATAGCTCATGAAGCAGCCAAAAAAGGCGGAATCTGGCTTGATGTACCAAGAATTACAGATTGATTTGGTGATAATATGAAAATACTTTTTGTATGCCACGGCAATATATGCCGTTCGCCGATGGCAGAATTTGTAATGAGGGATATGATATCCAAAGAAAAGTTAAATATATCGGTAGCCTCTGCCGCTACAAGCTATGAGGAAATAGGAAACGCTGTACACCGCGGTACTCGTGCCAAGCTTGCACAGCACGGCATATCCACCGAGGGCAAGTATGCCATTCGTATGACAAAAGAGGACTACGAAAACTACGACTATATCATAGGCATGGATAGTATGAATATACGAAACATCCTTCATATTACAGGCGGTGATCCCGACGGCAAGGTGCACACTCTCTTGTCCTTTGCAGGGGTAGACCGCGACATTGCCGACCCATGGTACACGGGCGATTTTGACAAAACATATCAGGATGTGGTTACAGGGTGCAAAGCACTTCTTACACATATTAAGGAGAAGCAGCTATGACAGACAATATCAACTACAGCTACATAGTAGACTATATAGTAAATACGGTCGAGCCGAGCACAGGCTTTTTAAAGGAGCTTGAGGACTATGCCGATGAGCGTTTTATACCAATAATACAGCGTGAGGTCAAGGCTTTTCTTGCATCACTTCTTGATTTCAAAAGGCCAAAGCGTATATTGGAGGTTGGTTCTGCCATAGGCTATTCGTCCATCTTCTTTTCGGAGCATCTTAAAAAAGGTGGCGAAATAATAACTCTCGAAAAAGACGAAAAATACGCTTCCATAGCAAGAGAAAACATCAAAAAAGCAGGCAAAGAGGATATAATACACCTCATAGAAGGACCTGCCGAGGAAACCATAACCACGGTAGAGGGCAGTTTTGATATGCTCTTTCTCGATGCCAACAAGTCGCAGTATCAGCACTATTTTGATGTTATTTACCCCAAGCTTACAGAGGGCGGTATAATAATCTGCGACAATATCCTCTACAAGGGCATGACGGCAAATGACGAGCTTCTGCCCCGAAAGCACTATGCCATAGTAGGGCATATAAGAGAATTTCTGGATTTTCTGTGTAAGCACAAGGGGCTTACCACTTCTATAATACCTATTGGCGATGGTATGTCCATATCTGTAAAAAAGGAGTCTGATATAAATGAATAAACCCGAACTTCTGGCACCTGCAGGAAGCCTTGCAAAATTAAAGTATGCCATAATGTACGGTGCAGATGCCGTGTATATAGGCGGTGAGGCTTTTTCACTTCGCGTTGCCGCAAAGAACTTTACAATAGACGAGATAAAAGAAGGTATAGAGTTTGCTCACGAGCGAGGTGCAAAAGTTTATATAACCGCAAATATAATACCCCATAACTCCGATTTGGAAAACTTTCCCGATTTTGTAAGAGAGGTAGATGCTCTCGGAGCAGATGCCATAATCGTATCGGATTTAGGTGCATTTTCCATAGTAAGAGAAGTAGCACCAAACCTTGATATACATGTAAGCACACAGGCAAATAATACTAACTATGCTTCGGCAAATATGTGGTACAAACTGGGTGCAAAGAGAGTTATCCTTGCACGCGACCTGTCCTTTGGCGAAATTGCGGAGATAAGAGAAAAGACCCCGGCGGATATGGAGATAGAGTGCTTTGTACACGGTGCTATGTGTGTATCATATTCGGGCAGATGCCTGCTTTCCAACTACCTTACTCATCGCGATTCCAACAGGGGAGCGTGTTCGCATCCCTGCAGATGGAAGTACTATCTTATGGAAGAAACACGCCCGGGTGAATATATGCCCGTATTTGAAAACGAGAGAGGCACATTTATATTCAACTCCAAGGATTTGTGCATGATAGAGCACATTCCCGAACTTATAAAAGCAGGGGTGTCGAGCTTCAAGGTAGAGGGCAGAGTAAAGAACGAACTCTATGTTGCAACTGTT
>JAZLCB010000283.1:0-1806 GCA_045614005.1 Clostridia bacterium | reverse complement strand
CCACAAACACAGAGCTTTTCTTAAAAAAGAAAAACTGGATAGACTTTGATGCAGGCTTCTGCGCTATAGGCAGCGATATTACAGACGACTTCTTAAGCTATGTAATATCGGTTGCAGACGGCAAGAAAACCAAAAACGAAGAAAACGGCTACGAAGAAATAGCAATATTCAAAGACGGTGTAACACTATAAAATACATTTTTTGAGGAGACATAACCTATGCGTAATGCACAGCTTTATCAAAAAATAGAAAACTCCGTAAAAAAGGAATATACATTCGAAAACCCCGTAAATCTTAAAAATTATGAGGCATATGTAAGAAAAGACACCGCTACCATAGAAACTTTGGACGGTAAAATAACAAAGGAAGTATCAATATGGTCCGATGCCATAGAAAAAGCCTTTGCCGATTCTCCCTGCCTTTATGTACCCAAGATGGAAGATACAATATTTATAGACAGACCCATCGTGCTTTGTTCGGGATATAAAATCAAGGTAGATAGTGAGCAGAGGATAGCGTCTGTACCCAATATTTCCAGAAGTCTTGTAATAAGCGACAATATATTAAACGGAGAATTAAAAGAGGTACACCTCGATAACCCCACTTGCGATATAGCCGTGGAGGGTGGTATATGGGATGCTTTGGCATACTCACATTCCATTTCCAACGGAAACGGACGACTCTATAATGACGAAGCCAAGTCCATGCGGGGAAGTATCGGCTTGATGATATTCTCCAATGTAAAGGATGTCATTATTAAAAACGTTATCGCAACAAACAGTCTTTCTTATGCGGTGCAGATTTGTAACTGTGATGGTTTCGATATAGAAAACATGAAGTTTGTAAATTATCACAAAGACGGTATCCATGTAAACGGTCATGCCGGCAGAGGCATAATCCGTAATCTTTCGGGCGAGGACATGGGCGATGATATGATTGCCTTAAATGCGTGGGATTGGGGCGGTTCGGCGCTTACCTTTGGCAATATAGAAAACCTCATTATAGAAAATATAAAGAGTAAGCACAACGAGCTGAGAATTCTACCGGGTAGAAAGGTTTACAGCGACGGCACTTCCAACGAGTGTGCTATACGAAACTGCGTATTGCGCAATATCGAAGGTGTGTATACATACAAGCTCTACGGACAACCGCTTTTCTGCGATCCCGACAAGGATTTTTCGCCAATACCGGGAATTATAGAAAATGTGTATTTTGAAGATATCATTTTCGATGAGATAGTTTCGGACGGACTTTCGGGGATTAATGTAAACGGTCTTTTCGATATATGTGCCGACACAGATAACCTGCACTTTGATAACATAAAGATTTTATGTACAGCCGATAAGTTCAAGGCTATGGATAAACCAATAGTAAAGGTGGGTCCGCTTTCGGAAACATATACCTTCGGTTCGGACAATCCGGAGGATTGGAAGGAGCTTTTCTATCCTAATCATATAAACACAGTCTGCAATACCTGCATAGGTAGCATTGAGTTTGCCGACAGACAGGCAACCAAATCGGACGAGGACATCATAATCCGCGCCGTGGCACAGACTGTAAATGAGGATTATCCCAACACCAAGCCCAAGGGCGGAACGGGATATGGGATAATTAAAGATACCGTATTTAATGTGTAATATCCATATAAAAAGAAACAAAAAAGCCTAAGGTTTTTAAGAATGCCATATATAAAAAAGCGCTTATCAAAACAGCCAATTGCTTGTTTTGGTAGGCGCTTGTCGTTATATGTCGATATGTTGGCCAAAGTCAACTCGATATATTTGCACTTGCAAATTCGATATAATT
>JAZLCB010000282.1:0-3086 GCA_045614005.1 Clostridia bacterium | reverse complement strand
TCGTTTTAGGTCTTATGGGTGCTAATGCATTAACGGGCGAAAAGCTTTCCAAAAGCGAGCTTCTTAGTCTTGCTTGCGAAATAGAGGGTCATCCCGACAATGTAGCTGCAGCACTTATGGGCGGTTTTACGGTCGCTTGTTCAGACGGCGGAGAGGTTGTGTGTTCAAAGACAGATGTATCGGACAATTTGCATTTTGCGGCAATGGTGCCCGATTTCTATCTGCAGACCAAAAAGTCCAGAATGGTACTTCCCAACATGATACCTTTTAAGAATGCCGCATACAATATTGCACATTCTTCGCTTATAGTTTCTGCTTTTACAAGCGGTAATTACTCGCTTCTTACCATGGGTGTCAAGGACAGACTCCATCAGCGCTACAGATTTTCCAAAGTCCGTAGCGGAGAGTTCATAGCACGCTCCATGAGACGAAACGGTGCGCTTTGCAGTTATTTAAGCGGTGCAGGACCTACAATAATGGGAATTGTTGAAGGTGATTATGCACAATTTTACAACAAAATGAATACTCTTATACAAACTAACCTCAATGGATGGCATCTTGTAATGCTCAGTGCCGACAATGAGGGTGCAAAATATATTAAATAAATTATGTTTACAATAAAGGAGGCAAAATTGTGAGCTTAATAGTACAAAAATTCGGCGGTTCATCTGTAAGAGATGCCGAAAGAGTAATGAATGTCGCAAGAAGAGTTATCGAAACCTACAAGGCAGGTAATGATGTTGTTGTAGTAGTTTCTGCACAGGGCGACACAACAGATGATTTAATTGATAAGGCGAAGGAAATTAATCCCAAAGCAAGCAAAAGAGAGATGGATATGCTTCTTTCCACAGGAGAGCAGATATCTATAGCACTTCTTGCTATGGCAATTCAGTCGCTTGGTGTTAATGCTGTATCCCTTACAGGTTGGCAGGTTGGTATGAAGACCGACTCCAAGTACAGTATGGCGAGAATTAAGACCATAGACGGCGAAAGAATCCGTACAGAACTTGACAAGAACAATATTGTTATTGTTGCAGGTTTCCAGGGTATCAACAAGTATGATGATATCACCACACTCGGAAGAGGTGGTTCTGATACTACAGCGGTTGCAATAGCTGCTGCACTTCATGCAGACCTTTGCGAAATATATACCGATGTAGACGGCGTATACACAACCGACCCCAGAATTGTTCCCGAAGCCAAGAAATTAAACGAGGTTTCTTTTGATGAAATGCTCGAACTTGCAAGCTTAGGTGCAAATGTTCTTCATAACCGTTCGGTTGAAATGGCAAAAAAATATAATGTTAATATGAGTGTTCGTTCGAGTCTTAACAAAAACGAAGGAACATATGTCAAGGAGGAAAGTAAAGTGGAAAAGACACTTGTTAGAGGCGTAGCACGCGACAATGATGTAGCTAGAGTAGCAGTATGCAACTTAAAGGATGAACCCGGTATAGCATTCAAGATTTTCTCACATCTTGCTAAGAAGGGTATAAATGTAGATATAATTCTTCAGTCCATAGGCAGAGAAGGTTACAAGGATATAAGCTTTACCGTAACCGAAGACAATGCACAGAAGGTAGAAGAAATCCTCATGGCAGAAAAGGAATACCTCGGCTTTGAAGATATCAAGATTTCTACACAGTTTGCAAAGGTTTCCATAGTAGGAAGCGGTATGGTAAATAACCCCGGTGTTGCAAGCGTTATGTTTGAAGCACTCTACGATGCAAACATAAATATCCACATGATTTCCACTTCCGAAATCAAGGTATCCGTTCTCGTAAACAAGAACAATGCAGATGCAGCTGTAAGAGCAATCCATGCTAAGTTCAATCTTGCATAAATTAGAAATATAATATAACTAAAATCGGGAACACCATCAGTGGCTTGCCACATGATAGTGTTCTCGTGTGCTTACAGGTGATTAATTATATGAAGACAGAGCAAATATCCATGGGAAAGATAGAGGGCAGAAATCCTGTTATGGAAGCCATTAAATCTGGCAGAAGCATAGACAAGCTCTATGTGCAGTCAGGTGATAAAAACGGCTCAATAAGACAGATTATTGCTCTTGCACGCAAAAACAAAATAGTTATAACCGAGGTAGACAGACAAAAGCTTGACAAAATGTCAGAAACTTCTTCGCACCAGGGTGTAATAGCTCTTGCTGCGGCAAAGGAGTATTCCACGGTAAAGGACATATTAAATTATGCCAAATCCAAAGGAGAAGCACCTTTTGTTATAATCTGTGATGACCTCAACGACCCCCACAATCTTGGTTCTATAATCCGAACTGCCAATGTAATGGGCGCGCACGGAGTTATCATACCCAAGCACAATTCTGTAGGGCTTAGCCCTGTTGTAGACAAAACCTCCGCAGGTGCTCTGGAATTTACCAGAGTGGCAAGAGTAACCAACCTCGTTTCTGCCATAGAGAGTCTGCAAAAAGAGAATGTATGGATAGTAGCAGCCGATATGGATGGCGACAGAAGTATCTATACACATGATTTTTCGGGTGCTGTAGGTATTGTTGTCGGCTCTGAAGGCAAGGGCGTATCCAGACTCGTTAAGGAAAAATGCGATTTTGTTGTGAGCATCCCCATGAAAGGTGAGATAAACTCACTCAATGCATCGGTAGCAGCAGCTCTTTTGATTTATGAAGCTGCAAAAGCAAGATAAATTTAATTTATTCGGAGTGATATATAATGAAGAAAGCAATAGTAACCGTAGTAGGTAAAGATACTGTAGGAATAATCCATGCAGTAACAGGAACTTTAGCTGAGAATCAGATAAATGTTCTCGATATTTCCCAGACAATTCTTGATGGAATGTTTACCATGATGATGGTAGTAGATGTTGCCGCTTGTGAATTGGGAATAGACAAGATTTCTGAAATATTAAAGGAAACAGGCAAAAAAATAGGTGTAGAAATCAGAATTCAGCTTACAGATATATTTGAGGCTATGCACAGAATTTAACGGAGGATAAGCATATGATAAACAGAGGCGAAGCGTACGAAACTTTGCATATGATAGAAAATGAGCATCTTGACGTCCGCACGATTACCATGGGTATTTCGCTGTCCG
>JAZLCB010000281.1:0-9286 GCA_045614005.1 Clostridia bacterium | reverse complement strand
CCTGTAGATGGGCTTACAGTTACAGGCAGCGGTGCTACAGCTACTGTAGAAGCAGACGAAAGCGTTGCAGAAGGCACATACTACTTAAGAGCACACTATGCTATAGACGAAGAGACCACATGGCAGAAGACTCTTGAAATTAATGTAATGAGTACATTGGAAAACACCAATGATTATATTCCCGATGAACTTGATGATAATATTGTAAAATCAGGCAATCCGTTTAAAGGTGGAAACACTACTGCTGTTGGTTGGACCGGACAGAACCTTCCTGCCGAAGTAACTCACGATATGGGAACACAATACTATACTACGTTCAAAGTAAAAGAACAGTATACAAACAACGATTATTGGGGTGTTGGCGGAGCCTTTATACGTGACAAAACATTAGATGATAAATATTTCATTCCCGAGGCTAATACAACATATGTTTTCAAAGCCAGAGTTCGCTCTTTGTCCGGACAGCAGAGAATTAATATAGGTTATACTGCAGACTGGAGTTCAAGTTTGAGAAGATATTCCAACGAATATGGTTCGCAGGGTAAGCTTATAGGAACAGAGTGGGAAGATTTCAAAGCTACTGTAACAACAAGCTCTCTTGGAAACAACTATAGCTATATCATAGTTGGTATTACGGACTCTCCTGCGAATGATTATCTTATTATAAACAATTCTGCGGGCGTATATTGTGCAAAGGAAAAAGCACACAATATACTTGTAAATGGCTCAGCTGAATCTGTTAATCAGGGCGGAGAATTAAGCCTTGAGGCAGAAGTTCTCAACCAGATAGAAACCAAGGGTACACTTGCACAGTCTTTTGATTGGGTAGCAGTAACTCCCGACAGAATGCACTATGTAGACGGTATCACATTCGAAGAGTCCAACGACGGTGCAAATGTTAAGGTTAATGTTGCAGACACAGTTGAACCGGGCGACTATATCATAGTAGCACAGAGCGAAGAATACGAAGATATGAACAGACAGTATCCCATTACCGTTACTGCTCCTACATACGATGTAACAGAGCTTACACTTAATGTTGGCTCTGCATCTGCAGTTCTCGAAGCACTTACAGTAGAAACTGCAAAGGCTGTTAAGGTAGTTCTTGCCGCATTTACAGGTGAACGCCTTGCAGGTGCGATAGAAACAATCGTTACACCCGAAGACGGCGTGGCAACACTCACAGATCCTCTTTCACTTTTCGACCTCAGCGCAGGCGACAAAGTAAGAGTGTTTGTATGGGACGAAGACCTTGCTCCATATACAATGAAGAATCTTTATAAGCTTCCCGTTGTGTTAGAACAATAAAAACAATACAAAAACACCGTTTGCAAATTGCAAACGGGGTTTTTTGTGTGAATAATTATTTTTTACGGGCTTTCTTTGCCATAGCTATTGCATAGTGCTTAGGCGATACATCGTATTTATTCTTAAATGCTTTAGAAAACGAATACAGCGATGAATATTTAAGCATATCTGCCACCTGATTAACTTTAAGCTTGTTTTCGTTAAGAAGCAGTTTCGCCGCGTCAAGACGTCTTGTCTGGAAGTAGCTTAGTATCGTAGTGCCTGTACACTTTTTAAACACATTGGAAAGATAGCTGTAATTATACGAAAACTTGTCCGAAAGGCACTTTAGCGAATTTATAGAGTATATATGTGTGTCTATGTAGTGCATTATCTGCAGGCAAAGCTCGTCTGCAGCACACGAACGCTTGACGGTTACTTCTTCGGGTACATTGAAGTTTCGGATTATAAGATAGAGTATCTGCTCAAAAATGCAGGAGAGTATCTGCATGTTGTAGTGCTCCTTGCCCGAGAACTCTGCTATGGCGGTAGACACCGCATTTGTTATCTGCAAGTCCTGAAAAACTCTCTGTTCGTACGAAAACATATTTGCCACCATTCGTTTGAACTCGTGGCTTATTTCAGGGTCACGGCTGTTGAATGCAAAAAAGTCGAATTTAAGAGGCTTTTCTTCCGATGAATGTATTTCGTGGAAGTCACCGGGGTGCGAAAAGTATATATCGCCCTTTCTTACCTCAGATGCAACATCGTTTGTGTATATAGTACCTTCGCCGTCTGTAACTACGGTCAGTTCGTACCAGTTTACATGGGCGTGCTTTTCTATAACTTCGCTCGGAGAGCAGTAAAGTCTGCCAAGCTGAACGAGCATAGTGTCCTTATAATATATGGCATCGTCTACAAAACTGAAGTTGATATGAAACTTTTTTGGCATTTTATCACCGCCTTGTTATAATATATTATAAATAAAAACCAAAACAAAATCAACACTTTTTTGCCAAAAACCGCCAAAAACCGCCAAAAAACAAAAAAATGACATCATTCGTAAGAATGTAGCATTAAATTCCAAAGAATTGATATTGCTGACAAAGGAAAAAAGTCTTATAATATAGAATATATTAGTATACCATATCTGGAGGTTTTATTATGAAAACAGTTATAGCTGTAATCGGTTGCGGAAGAATAGCGAACTTTGCACATATGCCTTCCTTTGCCGAAATGAACAATATAAGAGTAAAATATGTATGCGATATTATCGAAGAAAAGGCATTAAAGGTTAAAGAGGAATATCCTTTTGTAGAAAATGCCGTTACAGATTACAAGGCTGTATTGGCAGACCCCGAAGTTGAGGCTGTGTGGGTGCTTACTCCCAACCACTCTCACTACGAGATAACTATGGCTGCTCTTAAGGCAGGCAAGCATGTTTTCTGCGAAAAGCCTATTACCGTAAACTACGAGCTCTCTGTAGAAATGGCAAAAGAAGCCGACAAGCAGGGCAAGCTTCTTAATATTGGTGTATGCAACAGATACAATAAGGCTGTAGAAACCTTGGAACAGATGAACCGCGAAGGCAAGTTTGGCAATATATATCATGTATACTGCTCTTTCCGTTGCTTCCGTTCCATACCCGGCCTTGGTGGTGCATTTACAACCAAGTCGGAGTCCGGCGGTGGCGTGCTTATAGACTGGGGTATTCACTTCCTCGATCTTATACTCTATGTTCTTGGCGGTGCTAAGATACAGAACCTTACTTGCGATGCTTACTCTGAACTTGCTAAAAACATGAAGGACTACAAGTTTAAAGAAGGCACTATGTGGGCAGAAGATACTGCAGATATGGAAAACGGCACAAACGATGTAGAAGAGCTTATAACAGGCTACATCCGTACCGACAAGGCAAGCGTTGCTTTCAACGGTGCATGGGCACAGAACATAGACAAAGACGAAATGTTCATAGACTTTATGGGCGACAAAGCAGGTGCTCGTCTTACATATGGCGGTAAGTTTGAATTCTACAATGGCGAAACTTTAGAGGTTACTACACCCGAGTACGAAATACCCAGTATGTTCCTTTGCGAAGACAACGCATTTGTAGAAGCTATAAAGACAGGCGAAAAGACCAAAAACAACATAGATTACATCTTGGAAAGCATGAAGCTTCTTGACAATCTCTACGCTTCTGCCAAGATAAGAAAGGAAGTTTCCTTAGTATGAAGAAGATAGGTTTTGTGGATTACTACTTAAGTGAGTGGCATGCAAACAATTATCCTGCATTTATAGATCAGATTTGCGCTCGTACAGGCGAGGAGTACTGCGTAGCATATGCATGGGCAGAAAAGTACGAATCCCCCGTAGACGGCAGAAATACCGACGAGTGGTGCAAGGACTTCGGTGTGGAAAAGTGTGCTACAATAGACGAACTTTGCGAAAAGAGTGACTACATATTCATTCTTGCTCCCGATGACCCCGACAAGCACCTTGAATACGCAGAGGCTGTATTTAAGTATGGCAAGACCACATATGTAGACAAGACATTTGCTCCCGACTATGCTACAGCACAGAAGATATATGATATTGCAGAAAAGTACGGCACAAAGTTCTTTACCACATCTTCACTCCGCTGTGCAGATGAGCTGAGTGGCTTAAACGGTGACAATGGTGTTATAGCTCTTGGCGGTGGTGCAGATATCGTGGACTACTCCATACATCTTCTCGAAATGATTGTAAAGCTTATTACAGATAAGCCTGTGTGCCTCAGAAGCAGAATTCAGGGAGAGCAGATTATATGCAACATAAAGTTTGAAAACGACAAGAAGGCTACATTGGTGTATGCTCCCGCTATGCCTTTTGCCATAAGTGCAACCAACGAAAAGGGCGAGTCCGTGTACAGCGAAATCAAGTCCGATTTCTTTGTAAATCTTACAGACGAAATTCTTAAGTTCTTTAGTACCGGTGTTCTGCCTTTTGAAGCAAGCCAGACTCTTAACGCTATGAAGATAAGAGATGCTATTGCAAAATCTATTGAAACACCCGATACTTGCATAGAAATATGATTTTGGTACAGAGTGCGTTTCGCGCACTCTGTATTTTTAATTTTTCTTTGCAGATAATATTGACAAATTAATTCATTTGTAATACAATGTATTACAGGGAGGTGTTGATATGACTATTTCTTTAAGATTAAGTGAAGAAGACTCCATGCTCGTAAAAAAATACGCAGAATTAAACCGAATTTCAGTTTCGGATCTTATCCGACAATCTGTTATGGAACGTATAGAAACAGAATATGATCTGGAAATGTTTGACAAAGCAATGGCAGAACATATGAAAAACCCTGTTACCTATTCCCTTGACGAGGCAGAAAGGGAATTGGGATTGTTATGAAATATGCAGTTGAATTTACACAAAGAGCAATAAGGGATTTAAAAAAGCTCGATAAGCATACGGCATCGCTGATTTTGGGTTGGATTCGTAAAAACCTTGAAAATTGCGACAATCCGAGACAGCACGGCAAATCACTTACTGCGAACAAAAGCGGACAATGGCGATACCGCATAGGTGATTACAGACTTATTGCGCAGATAGAAGATGACAAAATCAAAATCCTCGTTCTTGCCGTGGGGCACAGACGAGAAATATATAATTAAACAGGAGGAAGAGCAACATGATATTAAATCTTAAAAAAGAATTTTTTGCAGACAAAGAATTTGTCCTTGCGGAGAATAAGGATATGAAGGCTACTGCATTTAAGTATTCCACAGGTGTAGAAGCAATCAAGGTAGAAAACAAAAACGGATATTTCATAATCCTGCCCTATCAGGGACAGCAGATATGGAGAGCAGGCTTCTGCGGAAAAGAGCTTACCATGAAGACAATGAAGGCAGAGCCCGAACCTAATGTACAGTTCCTTAAAACATATGGCGGATTCCTGCTTCACTGCGGTATTACATCCGTAGGTGCTCCCGATGCAGACCATCTCCAGCACGGCGAAATACCCAATATAGATTATAATACAGCATACATGGAGATTGGTGACGACTACATGGCAGTAGGCGGAAGTGTGGATTACAATGTATCTTATGTAAGAAGATACATATTCTCTCCCAAATGTACTCTCACAAGCGATGCTACCACACTCAAGATAGATGTAGAACTCAAGAACCTTAGAGAAGATCCCCTCGAATATGCATATCTTTGCCACATAAACTTTGCACCTATATACGGTGCTAAGCTCCACTACAATGCAAAGTGCAAGACTGTACACAGAATAATCCCCGACGAAATGAACCCCGAAAAGAAGGCAAAGCTCATCGCACAGCTCGATGCACTCGAAAAGGATATACACTGTGCAGATATAGTAGGCGAGGACGGTCAGTTCTATCAGCCCGAAATCTGCTGTACCATGATATACGAAGGCGACAAGGGACATACACTTCAGTATGTTGAGGGCGAAGGTGCGTGCTATGTATGCCACCCCACAGATGCTCTTCCTTGCTCCATCCGTTGGATATCCCGCCACGCAACAGAAGATGCTATGGGTATGGTACTTCCCTCCACTTGCGAACACAGAGGATATCAGTACATAAAGGAAAACGGACAGCTTAAATACCTCGATGGCTACGGCACGCTCAACTTCAGCATGGAAGCAGGCTGGATAGATGATGCAAGAGCAAAAGAAGTAATAAGCGAAATAAATAAGTAATTTATGCATGCAAAGCCTTCCGATATGGAGGGCTTTGTTTTTATGTAATAGTGCAGAAAATTACGCGGATATTCCAATATATTACGCTTTTTCCATATTTGCTTGACACAGATAGTAATGTGTGATTAAATAAAGAAAAATGCAAGGAGCTTTAAATATATGAAAGCATTACTTTTGGGTGATATTTGCCCTACGGAAGAGAATTTTCAACTGTATGGTGAAGCTAAAACAGAAGAGATTTTTACAGATGCCCTCCCCATTATGCAGAGTGCAGACTTTGTGGCTGTAAATCTTGAGTGTGCCATTACAGAACACGACAAAGCCATAGCCAAATTCGGCCCTCCGCTAAAAGCCCCCTTTGGAACTGCCAAGGTGCTCAAAGAAGCCGGGGTGACACTTGCCGGCATATCCAATAACCATGTATTCGACTTCGGTAAGATAGGTGCTATGGATACATTAAAGGCACTTAGTGATGCAGGAGTGGATACAACAGGTTTTGGTGACAATTACTACGATTCTCGTAGGAATTATGTTTTTGAAAAGGACGGACAGAAGATTTGCGTTATAGCTGTGTGCGAGCATGAGTATTCATATGCGCTCGAAGACAGAATGGGAAGCCGTCCCTTTGATGAATACGAAACTTTAGAAGATGTACGCGAAGCCGCACAGAAGTATGATAGGGTAGTAGTTATGTACCATGGTGCAAAAGAGCTTTGCAAATATCCTTCGCCAAGAATATACAGACTCTGCCGTGCCATGGCAAGAGCAGGAGCAGATGTGGTGCTCTGTCAGCACAGCCATTGTATAGGTGCATACGAAAAGTACGAGGATTGCCACATTCTCTACGGTCAGGGCAACTTCCAGTTCTCTTGGCCCGGTTGGGACGAAATGTGGTATACCGCACTTATGGTAAGCTACGATACCGTGACAAACGAAATAGAGTTTATTCCTATCAAAATAGTAGGAAATCACACCGAGCTTTTAAAAGGCGAAGAAAAAGACAAAGTAATGGCGGAGTTTGAAAAACGCAATGCTGAAATGTTAAACGGCAAATGGAAGGACGGCTGGCATGAATTTTGCGAAGCGAACAGAGCTTTTTATGCGCTCTCTATTGCAAAGTCCGTCAGCGAAAATGCCACTCAGGCAGAAAAGGACTACTTTGGCCATCTGCTCGATTGCGAAGCACATACCGATGTATGGAGAGAGCTGTTTCCTACATACAATCTTACAAACGAAAGGTGATAACTGTGGAAAACATTTTAAATAAAAGAAATCTTCCTGCATTTATGTCTGAAGACGAAATGCTCGAAATCCTCCTTAGGGAAGAATACGGATATATGCCCCCTGCACCCGAGAGCGTAAAGTTCGAAATTTACGAAAAGGGTGTAAGAGAACGCTTTTCGTGTTTTTGCGCAGGCAAGGCATATTATGACAAGGTTAATATTACATCTGTAGTAAACGGCAAGGAGTTTACCTTTCCTATATCTGTGATAACACCCACAAAAGAGGGTAAATATCCGTTTTTTGTAAACATCAATTTTACACCCGATGTACCCGACAAGTACCTGCCGATTGAGGAACTTATAGATAACGGCTTTGCGGTTCTTTCGTTTTGCAACAGAGATGTAACTGCGGACGACAAAGACTTTACAAACGGACTTGCAGGTGTGCTTTTCCCCGATGGCAAACGCGGCCCTCACGACTCGGGCAAGATAGCCATGTGGGCATGGGCTATGCAGAGGGTTATGGATTATGCCGAGACTCTCGATGTACTCGACAAGGATTGTGCTGTAGCTTGCGGACATTCGCGTCTTGGCAAAACAGCTCTTCTTTGCGTTGCTACCGACAAGAGATTTAAGTTTGTGTACTCCAACGATTCGGGTTGCTGTGGTGCGGCTATCACAAGAGATAAGGTTGGCGAAGGGCTCGACTTTATCACCGATACATTTTCGCAGTGGTTTTGCGAGGACTTTAAAAAGTATGTAGGCAAAGAACACGAAATGCCCTTTGATCAGCACTACCTTGCTGCACTTTGCTATCCTGCCAATCTTCTTATAGGCAGTGCCTATGAGGACGAGTGGGCAGACCCCACATCCGAAATGCTTTGTGCCGTATCCGCAGGAAAATACTACGAATCCAAAGGCAAAAAAGGGTTGGTTTATGACGGCAACATAGCAAAACCCGGTGATAAATTTTTGGAAGGAAATGTTGGCTATCATGTGAGAGAGGGCCTGCACTATTTCAGCCGTGAGGACTGGCACAGACTCATAGAATTTGTGAACATACATAAATAACACATTTTTTTGAACACTTTTTTTAAAAAAGTATTGACAACCGCTATAATCTTTGGTATTATACTTAAGTGTTCAAAATATTGGGCTATCGCCAAGTTGGTAAGGCACCGGATTCTGATTCCGGCATTCGGAGGTTCGAGTCCTTCTAGCCCAGCCAAACAAAAAAGTCACATTTGTCTTGGTAGACAAAAATGACTTTTTTGAATAATGTTTGCCTTCGGCAAATGATGCCGTTTCACTAATGATGACGGCTTCGCCTTATGATGTGTGGCTTCGCCACATTTTACGGCAAACATTACATCATTGCAACCGAAGGGCGCAACATCATTATGCAGAGCATAACATCATATCGCCATTGGCGATACATCATTGAAATGTTCAAAATTTCGTGATATAATTTGATAAAAGGAGGCGATTTCGTGAAAGAAAATAAACTTGCGGAACTTTCTATGGAATTTTCTGTTGATGTTATAAATCTCGTGAAGTACTTGAAATCGAATCATGAATCTATTATCTCAAATCAAATTGGGAGAAGCGGAACATCGATCGGCGCAAATATTCATGAAGCACAATATGCACAAGGTAAGAAAGATTTTGTTTCAAAACTTGAAATCGCCTTAAAAGAAGCAAGCGAAACAGGATATTGGTTAGAATTACTTTTTAGAACGAAATATATTGATGAACAAACTTTTAAGATGCTATCCGATAAATGCACTTCTATCCGAGTAATGTTAATTGCATCCTGTAAGACAGCAAAGGAAAATATGTCATGAGCCGAGGTTTTGATGGCTATGCACATAATATTACATATATATGACCGATACCAGGATGAAGGTGCGTTACCGGAAACGGTAAGTCTTTATTATTGAAGGAGGCGGCACATAATGACTGATAGGGACAAAGTTCTCGAATACGAAGTCCATATAGAAAATATGCTGCATGTGTTGCAGGAACGTTTAGATGAATTCGGTGATGGAAAAGACCT
>JAZLCB010000280.1:0-3414 GCA_045614005.1 Clostridia bacterium | reverse complement strand
ATCGGATATGCAGACAGCAGTTTTAAAGCTTTGCCGGAAGTATTTGTAATTCTGAGCCTTGTCACAAAATCTCCGTTTTCAAAAGACATCTTTTCTCTTTCAATATCGAGGCTTGCAGTGCCGTAGTCAACAGCCGTCTTTCTGCCTTCTCCGGCAACAGAATAAGAAACCGCAAAGTGAAAAGTTGCACTAACATTTCCGCATGAATATTTCTCCATTAGTAACCCTCCTTACATACGACATATATGTATATAACAATTATATAATATATATAACAATTTTGCAACGAAAAAACACGAAACTTATCGAAGTTTCGTGTTTTTGTATTTTGGAAATTAACCAAGATTATTTACAGTTCTGGGATAAGGAAGAACATCACGGATGTTCGCCATGCCTGTAAGGTACATAACAGCTCTTTCAAAGCCTAAGCCAAAACCTGCATGCTTTGTGCCGCCATATCTTCTGAGATCAAGATAATGAGCGTAATCTTCCTTATTAAGACCAAGCTCGTCCATTCTTGCTTCGAGGATATCCATTCTTTCTTCTCTCTGGCTTCCTCCAATGATTTCGCCTATTCCGGGAACAAGACAATCCATTGCGGCAACTGTCTTACCGTCGTCATTAAGACGCATATAGAATGCTTTTATTTCCTTTGGATAATCGGTAACAAAAAGTGGCTTTTTGTATACTTCTTCAGTAAGATATCTTTCGTGTTCTGTCTGAAGATCCATGCCCCATTTAACGGGATATTCAAACTTTTTGCCGCTCTTTTCAAGTATTTCAATAGCTTCGGTATAAGTAACATGACCAAAGTCGCTGTTTAAAATACCATTCAAACGTTCCAAAAGACCCTTGTCCATGAATTTGTTGAAGAAATCCATTTCTTCGGGCGCATTTTCAAGAACATATCTTATTACAAACTTAAGCATATCTTCTGCAAGTTTCATATCGTCATTAAGATCTGCAAAAGCAATTTCAGGTTCAATCATCCAGAACTCTGCTGCGTGTCTTGCAGTATTGGAGTTTTCCGCTCTGAACGTAGGTCCAAATGTATAAATATCACCAAAAGCCATAGCAAAAGTTTCGCCTTCAAGCTGACCGGAAACAGTTAAGGAAGTTTCGCGCTTGAAGAAATCTTCGCTGTAATCCACATTTCCATCTTCTGTCTTGGGGATTTCATTTAAATCCATTGTTGTTACTCTGAACATTTCGCCTGCACCCTCACAGTCAGAACCTGTGATTATGGGTGTGTGAACATACACAAAACCTCTTTCGTTAAAGAACTTGTGTATTGCATATGCAATAAGAGAACGCACACGAAATACCGCAGAGAAAGTGTTTGTTCTTGCTCTGAGGTGTGGTATAGTTCTTAAAAATTCGAATGAATGTCTCTTGGGCTGAAGAGGATAATCAGGAGTGCTCTCGCCTTCCACTTCAACTTCTGTTGCCTTTATTTCAAAGGGCTGTTTTGCATCGGGTGTCACAACAAGAGTACCTTTTACTCTTACGGAAGCACCGATGTTGAGTTTGCATATCTTAGCAAAATTAGAGATTTTTTCTTCTTCAAATACAACCTGAACAGGCTTAAAGAAAGAACCGTCATTTAATTCAATAAATCCAAAAACCTTGGAATCTCTCAAATTTCTTACCCAACCGTTTACGGAAATTTCTTTTCCGTCCATATCGGCATAAGAATTGTATAACTCTTTGATTTTCATTTTGTATTGCACCTCGTCAATAATTTATAATAGGAAGATTCCTGCTTCCTTACAAGCCTTAAGTGTTTCGTCATCCCAGATACTAACCTGAACTTCGCCAATGTGAGCGCATCCTAACATGAGCATGCAAAGTCGGGACTGACCTATGCCTCCGCCTATTGTAAGCGGAAGTTCGTTGTTTAACAACATAGTATGGTATTCGAGTTTTCGTCTTTCATCGCAACCCGAAATAGTAAGCTGTCTATCTAAAGACTCACAATCTACTCTTATTCCCATGGAAGAGATTTCTATTGCTCTGTCGAGAACATCGTTCCAGAAGAATATATCGCCGTTTAAGCTCCAATCATCATAATCGGGAGCACGACCGTCGTGAGGTTTGCCCGAACGCAGAGCACCACCTATCTGCATAATAAACGCTGTTTTGTGTTCTTTAACATATGCATTTTCTCTTTCCGAAGCTGTCATATCAGGATACATGTCTTCAAGTTCCTGTGTAGTAACAAAAGATACTTCGGGACAAAGTTTGGAAGAAAGAGACGGATAGCGGACTTTGAGTCTGTCGTTAGTATCACATATGGCTTTTACAATAGCTCTTACAACATTTTTAAGGTAATCAACATTTCTGGATTCCTTAGTAATAATCTTTTCCCAATCCCACTGGTCAACATATATGGAATGAAGATTATCAAGGTCTTCGTCTCTTCTTATAGCGTTCATGTCTGTGTAAAGACCGTTGCCAACGCTGAATTCATACTTCTTAAGAGCAAGTCTTTTCCATTTTGCAAGAGAATGAACAATCTGAGCATCCGCGCCAACAGCGGGCACATCGAAAGAAACAGGTCTTTCATAACCGTTAAGATTGTCATTAAGCCCGGAATTCTCCGTTACAAAAAGAGGAGCAGACACTCTTTTTAAATTGAGAGCTGTAGCAAATTCTTCCTGAAAAGTCTGCTTGATGTAAGCTATCGCTCTCTGTGTGTCATATCTGTCAAGTTGCGGTTTGTAACCGTCCGGCAAAAACAATTTATTCATTTACCTGCCTCCTTATATGTGTCAATAGATATTTAATTATACAACAGTATATAGTATAAAGTCAACAATTTCATTCCATAAATTACACAAACTTTAATTTTGTTTGTTTTTTGTGGTTTTATTTTTATTTTTGTTGTTTTTCTATTGACTTTTTTGCGTGTATATTGTAAAATTGATACTGAATGATAAGAGGGGTTTTATGATGAAAATTATCTTTTCTGATTTAGACGGAACCCTCCTTTTGAGAGGAGAGCGAAGTCTTAATAAAAATATTAAAAATTCCATATACAAAGTGCTCGAATCCGGAAATTTATTTGCAGTTTCCTCAGGAAGAACTTATATAGAACTCAAGAACTTTTTCAAAGAATTTGAAGAAGACATCTTCTTCATTTGTAACGATGGTTCTCTTTCGGTTTTCAAAGAGCAAACGCTTCTTGCAAAACCGATGGACAAAGATATGTTCAAGGATTTCAAAGAATATACTGCACACGGTAAATATGTCACTTACATCAAATCCGATAATCGCTTGACTACCAGAGATACGATGAATCAATATCGCGGACATGTAATGCAAATAAGCGACATATACGACATTACCGAAGACGTATACAAAATATCGGATTTTGACAAAAGCGTGGCTTGTCCCCTTCCTGTTGTATACAAA
>JAZLCB010000279.1:0-2458 GCA_045614005.1 Clostridia bacterium | reverse complement strand
GGTACCACATATGTAATATCTGCCAATGTACGAAATATAAACAGCGACGATGTGGAGACACCTCCTGTATTTAAAATCGGAATAGGCAAGGATACCTACGGCACATCGTTCTATACAAACGGCTACCTGGGAGCAAACGGTATGTCCGTTACTTCCTCCGAGTGGATGCAATTTAAGGATTACATTACAACTGCCGATACACATAGTGGTTTAAACATTCAGGCGGGTCTTCTCAAAAAGGCAGGCAATGTAGTAGGTAATGGTGTAGAGCTGGATAAGTCGACTCTCTATATCGCAGAAGAAATTCCTTACGATATAGTTCTTGATTCAGATAAATCAGTAGTAAAAAAGGGTGGAAGCACCTTTACGGTAAATGCCGAAATAGTAAACCAGATATACTTAAAGGGTAATGTTGATCAAGGACAATTTACCTGGTATGCACTAAACGGCACAAAGGATGCAATTTGCGAGGGGATAACAGTTACTCCCTCATCGGATACTCACTTGGCAGAAGTAACCATATCCGAAACCGTACCCGAGGGAACATACTTTGTAGTTGCCTCATCCGATACATACAGCGGATTTTCAAAAGGTTATCGTATTACCGTATACGATGATGAGCCTGAGCTCAAGCTTTATGTATCCTGCGACGGAAACGATACAAAGCGAAGCGGTCTTATCGGCTCACCCTTAAAGACACTTAATTGTGCAAAGCAGATTATAAAAGAAATTCCGCACAAAGAGCAATTTACCAAAATAGAAGTAATTTTCCGTGGCGGAGATTACTACATGGATACCGTAAGCTTTGACAAATCCGATTCGGGTGTAGACGGTGTTCCGATAGAGTACAAATCATACGAAGGCGAAACAGTCAATTTCAAAGGTTCACTTCCTCTTGATCCCAAATCTGCACAAAAGGTAACAGATAGTAATATTCTTTCAAGATTCTATCCGCAGGTTAAAGATAAAATAAAGGTGATAGACCTTGAAAGTCAGGGGGTATCCGAAGAGGATATTTTCGTCCCCGAAGTAAACGGTCTCTATTCATTAGAGTTCGATAAGGGCAGCGATTACAACTGTGTATACATAAACGGAAAAGAAACACTTATTGCACAGTGGCCAAACGGTAATCACCGCTATGCTAACTGGACAACAGGTGTTGACTTACAGAGCTTCTATTATGACGACAAAGAACCCGATCGTTGGTCGGATGTTTCGGGAGCGTGGCTCGATTGCTTCCCTGAGTACGATTTTTCCAAGGCGAGAATATCGGTTAAGAGTGTAGATACTGAAAGCAAGATTATCTCTGTAGTAGATAACCCCGTAGAATCATTTACTTCTACCGCATCAAAACGATGGAAGATATACAATGTTATGGAAGAAATCGACCTCCCCGGTGAGTACTATATAGACAGAGAAAACATGCTTCTGTATATATATCCTACAGAGGATTTCGAAAACTCCACTCTTGAATTTTCTGTTATGTCGGATGCATTTATAAAAATTAACGGTGCATCTCACATCACATTTGACAAGATAAACTTTACTCAGTCAAGAGGAAAGGCAATATCCCTGATTGATGTAGACGAAATCGATATAACAAACTGTAATTTCTCGGATATTTCGGCAGTTGCAATAGCCGGCAATGGTTCGGTTATTGCAAAAACAGGCGAGGATTACTGGCAGTTCCAAAAGAAGAACGGTGTAAACAACAGCACCATAAAGGGCTGTACTTTCCGCAATATCGGTGCAAGTGCCATTAATCTTAGCGGTGGCGACATAGATACATTAACACCTGCAAACACGGTTATAGAAGATAATTACATAACCGATTGCAACACTCGCTATATTATAAACAGCGCGCTTATGATAGGTGGCTGTGGTGTGGAAATACGAAATAACAATATTTCCAAATCAAGTCAGCACGCCATACACATGAGAGGTTGCAACTTCATAGTCGAGAACAACGAAATCCACGATGTAATGCTCGACGTCGGTGATGCAGGTGCAATATATATTGGTAGAAACCAGATTTACAGAGGTACACAGATAAGAAACAACTATATCCACGATTTAAATCCACATGATGATAGAATTACAAACGGTACTGTAGGTATATACATAGATGATACACAGTCGGGAATAGATGTGTACAACAATATTGTCTATAATGCAAGACTCGGCTACAACAGTAACGGTGGTAACTCGGGTAAGGTATACAACAACATATTTGTAGATTGTAACCGCTCATGGTATTTCAGAGACCACAACAGCATAGGCTACCTTCCCACAGCAGATTATAGTGTAATGGGAACTGTAGATGATGCTATAAACAGTATCTACGATAAGGAATTGTATTTTAGTCAGTTCCCCGCCCTGAAAGAATGGGCACAGACAAAGGGCAACCTTAAGAAATGGTCGGTTATAAACGGCAATATTTCCGTAAACAGTACAACTG
>JAZLCB010000278.1:0-5160 GCA_045614005.1 Clostridia bacterium | reverse complement strand
GGTATGCAGCTTCTTTTTGACAGAAGCTTTGAGTACGGCGAGCACAAGGGACTCGGACTTATACACGGAGATATCTGTGCAATCGCTCCCGATGTACCCAAGGAACTAAAGATTCCGCACATAGGCTGGAATCCCCTTATCTTCCCCAAGGATAAGCAGAGGAGCAAGCTCTATAAATATGTAGAAGAGGGCGAATGTGTATACTTTGTGCACTCCTTCTACGGCAAAAACTGTGATGATTATGTAAGTGCCTGCTCCGAGTACGGTTCACTTCTTACCGCATCGGTAGAGGACGGCAACATCTATGGTACACAGTTCCACCCCGAAAAGAGTGGCAAAACAGGACTTAATATTTTAAAAGCATTTTCTGAAATATAACAAAGGACATATACTTATGAACATTTTTCCTGCAATAGATATAATAGACGGAAAGGCGGTACGCCTTTTTAAGGGCGACTACAGCCAAAAAACCGTATACAACGACAGCCCCCTCGAGGTGGCAAAAAGCTTTGAAAAAGCAGGCGCAAGCTACCTGCATCTTGTAGACCTCGACGGTGCAAAAAGCGGAGATACACCAAACTATGAGATAATAAAATCCATAGCACAGTCTACCTCGCTCAAAATAGAAATCGGCGGAGGCATCCGTAGCGAAGAGGTAATAAAAAGATACCTCGATGCAGGTGTAATGAGAGTGATACTTGGCACAGTTGCCATAGAAAACCCCGACTTCACCAAAGAAATGACCGCCAAATACGGCGATGCCATTGCAGTAGGCATAGATATATCGGGCGGTTTTGTGGCAACAAGAGGATGGACAGACATTACCAAGGTAAGCTGTGACGAAATGTTTGCCAATATGGAAAAGATTGGTGTAAAAACCGTAATCTGTACCGACATATCCAAAGACGGTGCTATGATGGGTACAAATCTTGAGCTTTACAAAGACTTAAAATCCAAGTATAATATAGACATAGTTGCATCGGGCGGAGTTTCTTCCATGGACGATATAACAGCCCTTAAGAAGATGGACCTCTACGGTGCAATCCTCGGCAAGGCACTCTACGAGGGTGCTGTAGACCTTACAGAAGCAATCGAGGTGGCAAAATGATAACAAAAAGAATAATACCCTGCCTTGATGTGCGTAACGGCAGAGTGGTTAAGGGTGTAAACTTTGAAGGATTAAACGATGTATCCTCCCCCGTGGAGCTTGGCAGATACTACAGCGAAAACGGTGCAGACGAGCTTGTGTTCTACGACATAACAGCTTCGTTTGAAGGCAGAGCGCTCTTTACAGACATACTAAAGGAGGTTGCCTCCACAATATTTATTCCCCTTACAGTAGGCGGAGGAATAAACACCATAGACGACTTCGACCGCGTGTTAAAATGCGGTGCGGACAAGGTATCGGTAAATTCGGGCGCAATAAAGAACCCCTCCCTCATAAAGGAAGCCGCTATGAAGTACGGCGACCAATGTGTGGTACTCTCGGTAGACATTAAGAGAGTGGACGGCAAGTTTACCGTGTTTGCCAAAGGTGGCAGAGAAAACACAGGAATCGACGCTATAGAATGGATAAAAATGGGCGAGGCAAACGGCGCAGGCGAAATCGTGGTAAACAGCATAGATACCGACGGTGTAAAAAAAGGCTTCGACATTGAGATGCTAAAGGCAGTTAACTCCGCTGTTTCCGTACCTGTTATCGCTTCGGGCGGTGCAGGCTCGATTGCAGACTTTGTGGATTTATTCAACGAAATTCCAAATATAGATGCAGGACTTGCGGCATCTATATTCCACTTTGGCGAAGTTGCAATTTCCGACCTTAAGAAAGAACTCAGAGCAAATAATATAAATGTGAGGTTATAACATGGATATAAATACACTTAAATTTGACGAAAAGGGCTTAATCCCCGCAATAGTAACCGATGCCGAAACAGGCAAGGTACTCACCTTGGCATATATGAATAAAGAAAGCCTCGAAATCAGCATGAAAGAGGGCAAAACCTGCTTCTGGTCACGCTCAAGAGGCGAACTCTGGCGCAAGGGCGAAACAAGCGGTAACTATCAGCACATAGTATCTATCACCGCAGACTGCGACGGCGATGCACTCGAAGTTGTGGTTAAAAAAGACGGACCCGCCTGCCACAAGGGTACAGACTCCTGCTTCAACGATGTAATCTGGGGCGAAAAGGAAGAAGCATTTAAATTAGACAGCCTCATGCAGAAGCTCCAGACACGCAAAAAGGAAATGCCCGAGGGCTCTTACACCACCTACCTTTTCCAGAAAGGTCTTGATAAGATATTAAAGAAGGTGGGCGAAGAGTGTACCGAGGTAATAATAGCTGCCAAAGCAGAAGACAAGGCAGAAACAATCTACGAAATCTCCGACCTGTGCTATCATACACTTGTGCTTATGATAGAAGCAGGCATTGAGATAGAAGACATCAAAAAGGAGCTTGCTTCCAGAGATGTCATAGAAAAAAAGGTTAAACAGGAAAAAATGACCAAATAATGAAAGGAAAAAGAAAATGAAGAAGTTTTTATGTTTGATTCTTGTCCTTTGCATGTGCCTTTCTGTAACAGCATATGCGGACACAACAAAAGCAGAAGTTAAGGTGAAAATCTTTTCCGATGCAAAGAGAATTGAAGCAGACACAGTAATGTCCAATAACAGAACCCTTATCCCCATCCGTGCGGTACTCGAAAGCACAAACGCTACTCTCGAATGGGATCAGGACACCAAGACTGCTTCCATTACAAGAAACGGCAAAACCGTAAGCGTAACCATAGGCAGTAATATAATGAAGACACCCGATGGCGATGTAACACTCGATACTGCTCCCGTGCTTCAAAATAACACCACCTACGCTCCCATAAGAGCCATTGCTGAACAGTTCGGCATAAAGGTAGACTGGGATAACAGCGGTACAAAGACAATTCTTCTTACCACTCCCGATGGCAACCCCTATGTAGATTTTTACAACGGTACTACCCTTAAGGACATGGTAGATCAGGGCAACTTTTCTATAGAAGAGTTTACTCTCGTAACAGGTCTTAACTACGAAGAATTAAAAGATAAGCCCTACTCTCTTGTAGAAAACCTCTTCCCCTTAAGCGTGGTTGCAGAGATGTATGGTGTAGATGTTGCAGAGTTCAAGGCTTCGCTTACACTTAGCGAAGATTACCCCAACGACGCTAGTTGGGGCGATGCAGTAGGCGATATACCTTTTGGCACATATGTATATGTATTTGAAGGTCTTTCCGCTTCGGGACTCTCTATAGACGAATCCGTAGCACTCATCCGCGACACCTACGGCCTCGGCGCAGAATACAACGCTAACACACCTTTTAAATTTGTTCGTCCCATACTGGACACCATAGTGTACGATGAACAGGTAGCATCTCAGAAAGAAATGGAAGAGCAGATGGCAAAAGATGCCGAAGAGCTCCCCTCTAAGCTTGAAGAAAAACTCTACTTTACAATCACACTTTCCGACGGTTCCGTAATGAAGGGTGAGCTTTATCCCGACCTTGCTCCCATTACCGTTGCAAACTTTGTAGAGCTTGTAAAGGCTAAGTTCTATGACGGACTTATATTCCACAGAGTAATAGACGGATTTATGATTCAGGGCGGTTGCTACAACAAGAGCATGGAGTCCAAAACAAGTGCAACAATACAGGGCGAATTCTATGCCAACGGCGTTTCCAATGCATTAAAGCACGAGAGAGGCGTTATATCCATGGCAAGAACAGACGACCCCAACTCCGCATCCAGCCAGTTCTTCATTATGCAGGAAGCTAACGAGTACTTAGACGGTAACTACGCTGCATTCGGTAAGATTACAAAAGGTCTTGAAGTTATAGACAAGATTGCAAAATCCGAAACAACATCTAATGACATGGGAATGACAGATGTACCTGTAAAGCCAGTGGTAATTAAAACTATCCGCATGAGCCGATAATAAATGGAATGTAAAAAAAGCGCAGACCATACAGAGTGTTCTAAAGAACACTCTGTAGCGATATAAATTCCTTTGGAATTTTCGATATGTGCTTTGCACGCGATATGCCTTTCGGCTCGATATGTCGCTTCGCGACGAGAACAAGGAATTTATATTATATCGAAATTTGTGAAACAAATTATATCGAATTTGCGTAGCAAATATATCGAGTTGCCAAAGGCAACATATCGACATTTATTTTCTAACAAAAAAGAAGCCATCACATCGCGATGGCTTCTTTTCTATTTTATATTAAGTATTGATTTAAGCTGTTTTACAGACGATGCTCCTACCACAGGGAACAAATCGCCATTGTAGGACTCTGTAAGCAGTCTTAAGTTTGTATGCGATATGGTGTCGCCGTTTTTGTCGACTTCTGCCTTTATCATGGCATATGTCTTTACTGTTTTTTCGCAAAGATATCTTTCCTTTGCCTTTAACGAAAGTATACCCTCGGCATACTTTTCAAAAAAGCCCTTTGCAAGGGGTGTGTATGCAAAAAGCGGAAAACCTTCGTTTTCATATCTCTTCTTTTCGGTTTCGTCAAGTATTACCAAGGTGTCGTCCCACACGGTTGTAGGTGTGGCGAGGTTGTAGTGTACCTGGCTTGCCATAAATCCGTCCCGTCCGCTTTCGTAGGCATAACGGTTGGCGGTGTCTATTCTTTCAAAGGTCCAGTTGGATGCGCCGAAATTGCGTATCTTGCCCTTTTGTACCATATCATTTAAGGCATCTATCATGTGCCTTACGCCCTTTCTCTCGTCATCACGGTGAAGCCAGAGCATATCTATGGTATCTACACCAAGTGCAATAAGGCTGGCATCTATGTCCGCCTCTATCTCCGCCGGAGTGAGTCTTGACACATGCATATCGTCCCCTGTAGGGAAAGAACACTTTGTAGATATAAATATTTTATCTTTTAGTCCCCTTTCCTTTATGAATCTGCCTACAACTTCTTCTGCTCTGCCGTGGGCATAGCTTCGCGCGGTGTCTATTACATTACCGCCGTTTTCTACATACAGATTCATAATGTCAAAGGCTGTGCTTTCATCGGTTCGCTCACAAAAGCCATATGTACCCAGAACCAACTGAGAAAGGCTCTCATCGCAAAAATCAATATACTTCATAACGCACTCCTGTTTTTACCAAATCAAATCAATGC
>JAZLCB010000277.1:0-1405 GCA_045614005.1 Clostridia bacterium | reverse complement strand
TGTACTAATTTTGGAGGTAAATAATTATGAGCGAATGTACACATGATTGCAGTTCCTGCAGTGCGGATTGCAGTTCAAGAAAGCCCGAGAGCCTTCTTGCAGACTTAAATCCTGCCAGCAGTGTAAAAAAGGTTATTGGCGTAGTAAGCGGTAAAGGTGGCGTGGGTAAATCCATGGTTACTTCCATGCTTGCAGTTCTTTCGCAGAGAAAGGGCTACAACACCGCTATACTCGATGCAGATATTACAGGTCCTTCCATCCCCAAGGCTTTTGGCATAAACACCAAGGCTTTTGCCGATGACAGAGGGCTCGTACCCGTACCCACAAAAACAGGCATAGATGTAATGAGCATCAACCTGCTTCTTGATAACGAAACAGACCCCGTTGTATGGAGAGGTCCTGTTATAGGCGGTGCGGTTAAGCAATTCTGGACAGATGTTGTATGGGAAGATATAGACTTTATGTATGTAGACATGCCTCCCGGAACAGGCGATGTACCCCTTACTGTATTCCAGTCGCTTCCTGTAGACGGAATTGTAATAGTAACATCTCCCAACGAGCTTGTATCCATGATAGTTGCCAAGGCTGTTAACATGGCAAAGATGATGAATATACCCATAATCGGTATAGTAGAAAATATGTCCTACTTTGAGTGCGACAACTGCTCCAAGCGTCACTATATATACGGCGAAAGCCATATAGACGAAATCGCTGCGGAACACGGCATAGATACCATAGCTCAGCTTCCTGTAGACAAGAAGCTCGCAGGCGGTCAGAATGCAGGTATGATAGAACTGTTTGAAGGTCCTTGGCTTGACGAACTTGCAAACAAGATAGAGAAGATGTAATATGGCAAAGAATACCAAAACCAACGCTATGCGTATGTTGGAACGTGCCAAGATAGCATACGAAACCAGAGAATATGAATACGACGAGGGCGACCTTTCGGGAACAACCATTGCCAAAAATGCAGGTCTCGATGCCCAAATGGTATTTAAAACCCTTGTGGCAAAGGGCGACAAAACAGGCATTATAGTAATGTGCATACCCGTAGAAAAGGAAGTGGACCTTAAAAAGGCGGCATCTGTTTCGGGTAACAAAAAGGTAGAAATGCTCCATGTAAAGGATCTACTCCAAACAACAGGCTATATACGCGGTGGTTGCTCACCTGTAGGTATGAAAAAGAGCTTTCCCACATACTTTGACACTTCGGTGCTAAGCTGTGACAAGATAGCCGTAAGCGCGGGTGTAAGAGGCTGTCAGCTTCTTGTAAAATCCGACGAGCTTATATCCTACCTCAAAGCCAAAACAGAAAATATTATAATGTAACCGTCGGAGATTCGAACGGAGTACGGTTTTTGCGGCAAATTCTACGCAATACTACGTCAAAATGCTCGATAATACA
>JAZLCB010000276.1:0-2795 GCA_045614005.1 Clostridia bacterium | reverse complement strand
TCTTACAGCCTGCGCAAGATACTCTTTTGCCCAATGGTTTGGTATGGCTATACCATTTACCACATCGTTATTTACTACGGGGGTCTGCTGTGCGGGCTTTTTTTCGGGTTCTTTAACCTGCTCGCCACTTGAAGCGGTCTGCTTTTTGTGGATAGCGTGGTTGTAGGTTACGGAGTCATTTTCGCTAAGATAACCTGTTGGAATAAAGTCCTCGGTTTCTATAGCGCCGAGTGCAGGTGCTATGCCCTCTGCAATGAATTCTTCAGGATATGTGCCCTTGGGAGAAATAACCCAATAGCCGTACTCCGAAAGCTTCTTATCGGGCTCATATATATAACTTCCTGCAGGGAAGTCAATTATTTCGTTACCAATCTGGAAAATCATATTTTCCTTATCTATAAGGAAGTTTTCCATAGACACACCGGGAGCATAGAGATCGGGAGTGATGCGCCATACATTCTTACCGCCTGCATACATACCTGTAAGTACATAACGCTGATTCCAGTCTACAGCCTTGGTAAGAAGCGGTTTACGATCCTCGAATCCGCAGAGATCATCGAGCTGATACATAACATCCTGAATAAGCTTGATGTCATCGCCCTCCTCTGAGGAACCTGCATTGTATATAAGGAACGGATCGGGATTTAAAAGTCCTGTATGGAAAAGGAATTCCTGATAATAATCGGTATCGAAGAAGTTAGCATAGCTACCATCGGAGTTCCATCCACGCAGTCCGAGCCACGGCATGATCTTACCACCCTCGGTAGAGAGATATGCAGACTGAACCTTTATACCGGTAACGATAAGAGCGTTAAAACCGGTCTTAAAGAAGTGGTCGAACGGATATCCTTCGGGCTGATTGCCAACATATGTGATATGCACCATAGAACCATAGCAAACAGGAGAAGAATGTGTACCTATATGGTTTTTGCTGGGTCCGCCACGATATGTTCTGTGCGATGAGCCTGCAATTACCTTGGTTTCGCCGTTGAAAGCGGTTGAACTGTAGTTACTGAGCTTGATATCGGGATAATACTCCTTTGCCACATCATAGAATGCCCTGTTGTGATATGTAGCAAGTCTGTCGCCGTCCATTGCTCTGTTCCATATGAGATATGCACTCTTATCCTTGGAGTACTTTACTACATAGTAAAGGTCGCCCTGCTCCTCTGTACCGAATTTGAATCCGCGGCTTTCCAGCTCGGGACGGATATCGGTAAGATAACGGGGATCATTTGTGATACTATTGGCAACTTCCATGGTACGGATAGACCAGTTGGACATATCGCCTTCCATATCGTCTATTATATAGTCGAGCTGTGCGCCTTCTTCCTTTAATGCGCTAAAGAACTTAATCATAAGTGCACGCACTTCTTCTGTACCCTTATCCCACCAAACGACATTTTCCTTGCCGTTCATAATATCGGGCGAAAGAAGATGTATATCTATGGCGTGTCTGCCCTCGGGCATGTTCTTAAGGTAGAAAGCCGCTTCTTTGGCAAGGGCTTTTGGTCCTTTGGAACGGATTTCCTTGCTTGTAACCTCAAAAGGCTTGTGAACATTTCCTGTAGCGCTGGTTTCTTTATAAATAAGCGCAAAAAATGTGTTTTTCTTGCCTTTTTCAAAGTCGACTGCATTGACGGAAGGTACAAGTGAAGAAAGCATAACAATGCATATTAATATGGAAATGAGTGATCTGATTTTTTTCATATATTATATCCTCTTAAAAATTAGTTAAGGCAACGGATAAGCATAGTAACGGCTTCTGCTCTGGTGAGGTTTGCCCTCGGTGCGAAGAGTCCGCCGGGTTTACCGTTTATGATGCCTGCAGATGCCGCATCGAGCACGTAATTTACCATTTCGGGGCTTACTTCTGCCATGTCGCTGAATGTAATCTTTCTGGATGTTTCGCCTATGTGGAAGGCTCTTACCATAATTCTTGCGGTTTCCTGACGGTCAAGAATTGTAGGACCATCGTCCTCGGCATTAATCCATCCGAGTTCTTTTGCCTTGGCAATAGGTCCGTCGTACCAGTTAGAGCCTGCGTTCTTGTCTGCTTCCAGACCAAAAGCTCTAAGAAGCATGGTAACAAGCTCTGCACGGGTTACATTTCTATCGGGAGTAAGTCCGTTTGCAGAACCTTCCATAATACCCATTCTTACAGCCTGCGCAAGATACTGTTTTGCCCAATGGTTGGGGATTGTAATACCGTTTACCACGTCGTTATTTACTGCGGGTGTCTGCTGTGCGGGCTTATTTTCAGGTTCTTTTTCTTCTTTTTTAACTGCTTCGGTCTGCTTTTTGTGGATAGCGGGATCGTATGTAACACAGTTATTTTCGCCAAGGTAACCTGTAGGCTTAAAGTCTTCGGTTTCTATGGCATCGGGAGCACGTTCTATACCCTCTGCAAAGAATTCTTCGGGTCTTGTGCCCTGTGGGGTTATAACCCAATAGCCGTATTCCGAAAGCTTCTTGTCGGGTTCGTATATGTAACTTCCTGCAGGGAAGTCGATTATTTCGTTACCAATCTGGAATATGAGGTTTTCCTTATCAATGAGGAAGTTTTCCATAGATACGCCCGGTGTATAAAGGTCGGGCGTGATACGCCATACGTTCTTGCCGCCTGCATACATGCCCGAAAGCACATAGCGTCTGTTCCAGTCTACCGCCTTGGTAAGAAGGGGCTTACGGTCTTCGAATCCGCAAAGGTCATCGAGCTGATACATGATGTTTTGCAAAAGTTTGAGGTCGTCGCCTTCCTGCGATGAACCTGCATTGTAGATAAGAATCGGATC
>JAZLCB010000275.1:0-3059 GCA_045614005.1 Clostridia bacterium | reverse complement strand
GAGAGCCCCACAGCAGGTGTGTTCTTATCAGGTGCTTGCCAAGGACCTAAGGATATCCCCGAAACTGTTTCTCAGGCGGGTGCTGCAGCATCCAAGGTTATAGGACTTCTGGCAAAAGATAAATTAACAGGTAACCCCTGTGTTGCTCATTCTAATGAGCTTATGTGTAACGGCTGTTCCTCTTGCGAAAGAGTATGTCCTTACGGTGCTATTACCTACGAAGATAAGGAGTTCCGTATGCCCGACAGAACAACCAAGATAAGAAGAGTAGCTACTGTTAATCCTGCAGTTTGTCAGGGTTGCGGTGCTTGTACGGTTGCTTGTCCGTCAGGAGCTATGGACCTTAACGGATTTGCAAACAATCAGATTATGGCGGAGGTGGATGCAATATGCAAATAAAAGAACATAAGCCTTTAATAGTAGCATTCTGCTGTAACTGGTGTTCCTATGCAGGTGCAGACCTTGCAGGTAACAACCGTCTTAACTATCCTGCAGATGTAAAAATAATAAGAGTTCCTTGCTCTTGCCGTGTTAACCCCATGTTTGTCCTTCGTGCATTCCAGCGCGGTGCAGACGGTGTTATACTTTGCGGTTGCCACCCCGGCGATTGCCACTACACATCGGGTAACTACTATACACGCAGAAGAATGGCAGCTCTGTTTTCCATGCTCGACTTCCTCGGTATCGAGAGAGAGCGTACCCGCGTAGAGTGGGTTTCCGCGGCAGAAGGTGCAAAGTTTGCCGCTACAATGAACGACTTTGTTGAAAAAGTAACAGCACTTGGCGAGAATAAGAGATTGGAGGATCTGCGATGCAAAAGATAACACAAACTCAGTTATTGGACAAAGCGGTTTCCCTCTTGTCCGACGGCACCGTTAATGCAGTTCTTGGCTGGTGCAAGGGTGAATTCGGTTATGATGTAACCCCCAAGATGTTTAAAGATGCAGAGGATTTAAAAGAGAATTTTGTATGGAATGATTTTTGCGGAGTTAACTTCTCCAAGTATCTTGTTTCCAAAACAGACAGATTCGACGGCAAGATTCTTGTTTTCTTAAAACCCTGCGACACATACAGCTTCAATCAGCTTCTTACAGAACACCGCTTCGACCGCGAAAAGGTATATGTCGTAGGTATCCCTTGTGAGGGTATGGCAGATATCGCTAAGGTAAAGGCTATCGCAGGCGAAGGTATTACCGATGTAAAAGAAGACGGAGAAAGTATCTTAGTTTCTACTATATATAATGATGCTCCCGTTTGCGTTAATGCAAAGGATGTTCTTTTAGAGCGTTGCGTGAATTGTAAGAGTAAGAAGCATGTAGCATACGATGAGCTTCTCGGTGACGAGGGCGAAGTAATAGAATCCGGCAGATTTGACGAAGTTGCAAAGCTTGAAGCAATGACACCCGACGAGAGATTTGCTTTCTGGCAGAATGAGCTTTCGCGTTGTATCCGTTGTAATGCCTGCAGAGATGCGTGCCCTGCATGCACCTGCGAAAAATGTGTATTCGATAACCCCAATTCGGGTGTAGAAAATAAAGCACCTGCAAACAGCTTTGAAGAAAAAATGTTCCACATCATAAGAGCATATCATGTTGCAGGCAGATGCACAGACTGCGGAGAATGCTCCAGAGTTTGTCCGCAGAATATTCCGCTTCACCTTTTGAACCGTAAGTTCATAAAGGATATAAACGAGTTCTACGGTGAGTATCAGGCAGGAGCAGAGGTTGGCTCAAGAGCTCCGCTTGTAGACTATACCACCGAGGATTTAGAACCGGGCGAAGTATTTGACAGGGGGGATATCGATGCGTAAATGTTCTCTTGATAAAATAAGTTCTGTTTTTGAAGAAATCGCAAAGAGTGCAAAACTCTATCTTCCCGCAAACGAAAGCGATGGTAGTGCCGTTTACAAAAAATGGGAAAACGGTGTAACATGGAGCGATTCTTTAAATACAGTAAGAAGCCCCAAGGACTTTTTCTTCCCTCAGATGGAAACTCTCATGGAGTTTAAGACAGAGGGCAAAAATATCGAAGTTATAGATACAAGAAGCGAAACAGAGGATTTTGTTATCTTCGGTATTCGCGCTTGCGATGTAAAGAGCTTTGAAATTCTGGACAGAGTTTTCCTTTCCGAGCCTGTAGACAGCTACTACGCTTCCAGACGCGAAAAGGGAGTTATCGTGTCCACAGCATGCAGTAAACCTGCAGAAACTTGCTTCTGCAAGACCTTTGGCATCTCGCCCGAAGACCCCGATGGCGATATCACCACATGGAAGAGCGAAACTGAACTTTTCTTAAGAGCAAATACCCCCAAGGGAGAGGCTCTTCTTGCAAAGATTGGTGCTGTTACTGAAGAATGTGACATAACCAAGGCAGAAGAACAGAAACAAAAGATTTCTGCTATTATGGATCGTCTTCCCTTAAAGGACCTTACTACCGATGCTTTCGGTGGTGGCAAAACAGACGAGTTCTTTAATAATCCTGCATGGGAGGAACTCTCGGGAAGCTGTCTCGGATGCGGTACATGTACCTTTGTATGTCCCACTTGTCAGTGCTACGACATCAAGGACTTTAACACAGGCAACGGTGTTATAAGATACAGATGCTGGGATTCGTGCATGTATTCCGACTTTACCAAGATGGCTCATGGTAATAACAGACTCACCCAGAAAGAAAGATTTCGTCAGAGATTTATGCACAAGCTCGTTTACTATCCCGAAAACAACGAGGGATTATTCAGCTGTGTAGGATGCGGAAGATGTCTTTCCAAGTGTCCCATTTCCATGAATATAGTTAAAGTAATGAAGAAGATAGGAGGGAAAGAAAGTGAATAAAGAAGAAACTTTAATCCCAAAAGTCGGTGTCATAACAGATGTCCGTATAGATACACCGGATATCAAAACTTTCAGAGTTGTTACCCCCGATGGCAAAAAAGCTTTTGATCACCGCCCCGGACAATGCGCAATGCTTTCTGTTCCCGGTGTAGGCGAAGCAATGTTCTCTATAACATCATCGCCCACAAACGAAGAATATATGGAGTTTTCCATCAAAAAGTGCGGATG
>JAZLCB010000274.1:0-1658 GCA_045614005.1 Clostridia bacterium | reverse complement strand
GGTTTTCGGCACTTTTTGCACCCATTTTGTCGAGCGAAGCAATGTCTTCTGCCTTAAGGGAGTAGAGGTCGGCACAGGTTTCTATAAGACCACATTCACCTTTTCGCCAAGCTCGGCTTCTATACCGTCTATCATGCCGTCCATGCCGTATGCGGCAGAGTAGAGTATACCACTCTTCATGCAGTCTACGGTGTTTGTACCAATAAACTTTCTGGGAGCTTCAAGGCTTATCTTAGGAAGCTGAGATGTACCCGATGCAAGCGACTTCATAGAGAGCATAAGTCCGGGTAGTATCATACCACCGAGAAGCTCTTTTTTGCTGTTTATTACAGTTATTGTAGTAGCAGTTCCAAAGTCTATTATTGCAAGCGGTACAGGGTACTCATTAAGAGCAGCTACCGCACCTACTACAAGGTCACTACCGAGCTGTGCAGGGTTATCCACCTTGATGCTGAGCCCTGTCTTTATACCCGGTCCTACTATGAGGACTTCTATCTGTGTTATCTTTTGTATAGCGTCCTTTACAACATTTGTTATATCCGGCACAACCGAGGATATAATACCGCCCTCTATGTCGGCAGGGTCTATATTGTAAAGCTCAAGTACATTTTTAAAAGATACTGCATATTCAAGTGCTGTAGAAGTAGCCTTGGTGGAGAGTCTTTCTGTAAAAATTACTCTTTCGCCCTTGAAACAGCCTATTACGATGTTTGTATTTCCTATATCTATAGCGAGTATCATAATCTTATTTCCTCTCTGTAGCCTTTATGATTCTTACGATTATGGGCGAGAACACAATATTTGCTCCGATTTCTACCAAAAAGTTTGCACCTACAAGGCCAAATATCATATAGTATGCTACACCGCCACCGAGATTTGCAGCCAAAGCCCACTCTCTTATTGTATCCATAAAGAATACAAGGCATCCCAAAAGGAATATACCTGTATTTACAACAGGGCACACAACAGCGGCAACCGCAGTAGCAAGATAGGTATTGCCCTTAAAGAGCTTGTACATCCCTTTAAAAGCAAGTCCCGACAAAAGACCGCACAAAATACCCTTTACCATAACGGTTATGATAGTTCCGGGCACAGTAACTGCCAAAAACAAATTGGCATCGCCCGAGATAAGCACCATAGCACCAAACACAAAGCCGAGCCATGCACCTATTTTCCAACCGCAGGTTGCAGTTCCTATTACTATGGGAATCAGCACCAAAGAAATGGAAAAAGGACCAAGCCTTATTGTAGCGCCTACTGCCTGGAGCAGTACCACAAGTGCCGTAATTATGGCACTCATTACCAGTGTTCTTGTTGACATCTTGTTCATATTAGAATTCCTCCTTGTTAATGTTCTCGTCGAAAATGTAAAAGAAAGCGCAGACCGCTTATAGACCTGATTAATAAAACTGAATATTGTTAAACAACAATAAAACAAATTGAATTACGTGTAGAAATCTGCTTAAGGCAGATTTCTTGATTTTTGGTCTATAAGCTCTAAGCGAACTTCACCTCTCGCTGTACTGAAGTAGTTGTGCTAATAACGGAACATGTTTTTTGTTGGTTTTTTCACACATTACTTCGTCAAAATGCTCGTAAATACCTCGTATGTACTTGCGCTTTTTCCTCGTACTGAGCGAAAAAGCCTGACAAAAAAT
>JAZLCB010000273.1:0-2048 GCA_045614005.1 Clostridia bacterium | reverse complement strand
ATGAGTAAATCTCCTTCGGAAAGATTTGGCATAGATACCGCATTAGAGGTTGGTGCTAAGGCAAACTTTACCGTATTTAATCTTGACGAGGAATACGCGATTTCAAAAGACGATTTCCTTTCTATGGGAAAGAGTATGCCATTTGACGGTATGAAGGTATACGGCAAATGTATTCTTACGGTATGTGACGGCAATATTGCATATGGAGGTGTATGATGAAACAGACAGTATTTACAATAGAAAGTAATGAAAAGATAGCAAAAGATGTGTACCTTATGGTGCTTTCGGGCGATGCTTCGGACATAACCGCACCCGGTCAGTTTGTAAACATCAAGCTCGAAGGCTTCTATTTAAGACGCCCCATATCGGTATGCGACTATAGCAAAGATACCCTCACACTCATATACAAGGTAGTGGGTAAGGGTACAGAGTACATGGCAGAGTTAAAGGCAGGCACTAAGCTCGATATATTAACAGGTCTCGGCAACGGCTTTGATACTTCAAAAAGCGGACAGAAGCCACTTCTTATAGGCGGTGGCGTAGGTGTACCTCCCATGTACAACCTTGTAAAGAAGCTTATATCCGAGGGCAAGAGCGTAAGCGTTATTCTCGGCTTTAATACCAAAGAAGAAGTATTCTTTGCCGATGAATTCGCCAAGATAGGTGCAGATGTGCATGTGGCAACAGCCGACGGCTCTATGGGCACAAAGGGCTTTGTAACAGATGTTATGAAGAATTTAAGTTACGATTATTTCTACACCTGCGGTCCTATGCCTATGTTTAAGGCAATAGAAGCAATCGCATCTACAAGCGGTCAGTACAGCTTCGAGGAACGTATGGGTTGCGGTTTTGGTGCTTGCATGGGTTGCAGCTGCAAAACCAAGTACGGCAACAAGAGAATTTGTAAGGACGGTCCCGTTCTTGAAAGGGAGGAGATAATATGGTAGATACCAAGGTAAGCTTAAGCGGTTGGGAGCTTAGTAACCCCGTAATCCCTGCCAGCGGAACTTTTGGCTTCGGCTATGAGTTCGCAGAGCTTTATGATATCAATGTACTCGGCACATTTTCTTTTAAGGGCACTACCAAAGAACCCCGTTTCGGAAATCCCACTCCGCGTATTGCAGAGTGTTCGGCAGGTATGATAAACTCCGTAGGACTCCAGAACCCCGGTATAGAAAAGGTTATATCCGAGGAACTTCCCAAGCTTAAAAAATGCTTTAATAAGAAAGTTATCGCAAACATAAGCGGATTTTCTATAGATGAGTACGCTTATGCCTGCGAAAAGATAGACAAAGAAGATATGGTCGGCATAATCGAAGTAAACGTAAGCTGTCCCAATGTACATAACGGCGGCATGAGCTTCGGCACAGAGCCTGAGTCTGCTGCAGCTGTAACAAAGGCAGTAAAGGCAGTTACAACCAAGCCTGTTTACATTAAATTAAGCCCCAATGTTACAGATATCGTATCTATAGCCAAAGCGTGCGAGGATGCAGGTGCCGACGGCATCAGCCTTATAAACACACTCATGGGTATGAGAATAGATTTAAAGACCAAAAAGCCTGTAATCGCTAACAAAATGGGCGGTTTTTCGGGTAGTGCAATCTTCCCTGTAGCGGTAAGAATGGTGTATCAGGTATATGACGCGGTAAAGATACCCATCATAGGCATGGGCGGTGTAAGCTCTGCCGAAGATGTGGTAGAGCTCATGCTCGCAGGTGCATCCGCAGTTCAGGTAGGTGCATACAACCTTGTTAATCCTTTCGGTTGCAAAGAAATCATCGAGGATTTACCAAGGGTAATGGCAAAATACGGAATCAATAATTTAAAAGATATAATCGGAGGTGCTCACTAATGGCAAAAGATGTAATTATAGCTTGTGACTTTGCAAGCGAAGAGGCGCTTTTTAATTTCCTTGATTTATTTAAGGAAGAAAAGCCCTATCTCAAAGTGGGAATGGAGCTTTTCTATGCTGCAGGTCCGCAGATTGTTAAGGAAATCAAAAAGAGAGGACACAAGATTTTCTTGGACCTCAAGCTTCATGATATCCC
>JAZLCB010000272.1:0-4552 GCA_045614005.1 Clostridia bacterium | reverse complement strand
TTTATATACTCAAGCTCGGATATTTCTTTGATTTCTTTGCATACTTTTTCTATATTGTCGCATACAAATCCGATTCGTCCCATACCTGTATCAAGCTTAATGTGTATCTTAGCTTCTTTTTGCAGTTTTTTTGCAACTTGCGAAATAGTGTGGGCACTTTCTACCGAATCTACAGAAAAGGTTACATCGTGTTCAATTATTCTGTCATAATCCTCGGGGAATATAACGCCTACTATGAGGATGGGTTGCATAAAGCCTTTGTTTCTAAGCTCAATAGCCTCATCTGCATTGGATACACCAAATGCATATACTCCGCCGTCAGCAAGCACCTTTGCCACCTGCTTTATGCCGTGACCGTAGGCATCTGCCTTTATTATGCCGAGTATCTTTGCGTCTGTATGTGATTTTATTATTTCCAGATTGTGTTTTATGGCATCAAGGTTTACTTCTGCCCATGTACGCATAAAGATTTACAACTCCTTAGAATATTTAATGGCATACGGTAAAAAATCTGTTATATCACTTGGAGTAAGCGAGTATTCACCTTTGTCGAGTTCAGCCATATCTCCTGCAAGTGAATGTATATATACTCCAAGCTTTGCCGCATTTTCCATACTATGCCCCTGTGAGAGGAAAGATGCTATTGCACCTGCAAGAACATCTCCTGTTCCGCCTGTTGCCATGCCGGGATTTCCCAGAGCATTTTCATATATTACACCATTTGGTGTGCATACTATGGTTTTGTGCGATTTAAGTACGAGTGTAACATCGTATTTCTTGGCAAATTCAACTCCGTATTTGGCGGGGTTTTCCAATATTTCTTTGGTAGTAAGTCCTGTAAGGTACGAAAACTCTCCGATGTGGGGAGTGAGTACCAAAGGACAAGTTTTTTTGTTTAGTATATCGGTATTGTCGGACAGTGCATACAGCGCATCTGCATCCAGTATGCAAGGGGTATTGCTATTTGTAATTATGTGATGCACAAGCTGTGTTGTGTCATCAGTTCTGCCAAGTCCGGGGCCTATAAGGCAAACATCGGATTTATCCATGCACTCTGTTATTTTGTCTTTGTCGGTTAAATTTATTACTCCGCCTGTGCTTTCAAAAGGCTTTGTCATAACCTCGGTAAGCGCTATCTCAAATATCGGGTTAAGCTCCTTTGCACAGCCTAAGGTTATAAGGCCTGCACCGCATCGGAGTGCAGATGTGCAGGATAGTATTGCTGCACCTGTAAGACCAACAGAGCCTGCAAGTACAAATAGCCTGCCGTAGCTGCCTTTGTGGGTTTCTTTTTTGCGTTTGGGCAAATGGGTTCTTACCCAAAGTGTGGTATCTTCGCTTACGTTTTTTGTGGCTTTGCTGTAGTACGAAAAGTATTTGTCTTCCTGAGCTACTGCATATGCAACTGCATATTCGCCATCATGCGATATGCTTATGTCCATATCCGTTATGCCAAGTTCGTTTGCTTTTGCCTTGACTTTGCCTGTAATTACGGCAATGGGTCTACCCGAACTTTCGTGGGTTATGTCTATATCGCATAGCGGCAGTGTAATGCCCGTGCCGAGGCATTTGAGCACAGCTTCTTTAGCTGCAAATATGCCTGCGGCAGTCTGCGAGGCATTTTTCTTTGAAGATATATAGTCAATTTCGTTTTGTGTAAATATCTTATTTGGTATTTTGTCTTTTATAAGTCCGTCCATACGGCTTATTTTTACTATATCTGCACCGATATACATATTAGTCCTTAAACACCTTTCTGGGGTTGCGGATTGTCATAACTTCGATCATTTCTTCTGTAGGACAGAAGTAGAGCGCCTTGTGAGTACTGTCCTGAATATATACAAGAACGTATGTATCAGGATGCTCAGGATATACCGATGCATCCACCTTGGGAAGAGATTCCCAGTTTTCGGGAAGGTTGGAGCTGCCTACGGGAGCCATGGCAATTATTTCTTTGCGGTATATTGAAACAACGCGCTTTCTTCTGGTTTTGTTGATGATTTTGTCTATATCCAGATCGCTGTCTACAAGAAGATATTCAAACTCAACATTTTTTGAAGATATCAGCTTATAAGAAAGATAAATACCTCCAATAAATGCCGCAGGAACAAAAATGCTTAGGATCTGTATCGATAAAAATACAATCATAAGTATATATGCGATAATTGCAACAATAAATGGTGTAACAATGCAGAATACAAGATCCTTTACCGATTTCTTTTTCTTTAAAATATGTTCATGATATGTAACCATGTCAAAATACTCCTTTATAAAAAAAATATTATTAAAATTTTACCACAATAAACGCATTTTCGCAAGGATATAATAAAAAATGTTATAATTTATTCACAAAATAAAAAACACCTCATAGAATATATGGGGTGATGTAATGAAAGAGAAGAAAAAGTTCTGTTTAAAATATATTATCATACCGTGTATAGCCGTATCGGTATTGTACGGTCTTTTCTGCTCGTATGTTGTAATGATGCGTACGGTTCGCACCGTGGCACAGTCGCAGATGGAGCAGGTGGCAAGCGAGGCTATACACTATGCCATATCCGCTTCTGCTTCGGATAGCGAAAAATACGGCGAGCTTGTAAATATATGTCGTGATGCGGAGGGCTCTATAGAATCGCTCACTTTGAACTCTCATGCTGTAAATAAAATAAAGTCCGATATATCCCTTGGTGTACTTGAATACCTCGGCAATCCCGAAAACTATATAGTAAAAGTGCCTGTGGGCAACTTTTTTTCTTCGGAGTTTGTGTGGGGCATGGGTCCTAAGATTAAGTTTAAAATAGTCCCTCTTAATGCTACCGAAATAGATTTTGAAAGTAAGTTTGTACCTGCAGGTATAAATCAGGTACTCCATACCGTAAATGTAAAGGTTAACGTAAGAATCATGGCACTTCTTCCGGGATTTGAAGAGATATCCGAAGTCACCTCCTCGGCGGTTATATCCGAATCCGTAATAATAGGAGATGTACCTCAGACTTATCTTGATTTTTAGAGTCTTTCTCTGTATGTTGCAGGAGACATACCGGTAACGGATTTAAATTTTTTGGAAAAATAGACATAGTCTGTGTAACCGCATCTTTCGGCTATTTCGGACAAGGTGAGGGTAGTGCCGTAGGTCTGAGCAAGAAAGCAGGCGTGTCGTATGCGGATGTCCGTAAGGAAGGCAATGGGCGTTTTGCCTGTTATTTTTTTAAAGTGGCTTCGTATATAATCCTCTGCATATCCGCTTTCTTTAAGAAACGATGCTATGTCTATATACGGGTCAAAGCAGTTTTGTGTTATCTTTTGTACAATTTCGTTTACAGCCTGACCTATTGTATCTTCAAACTTCATGTTTGTAATTATAAAGTGTATGTATGCATCGCAGAGCGAAAGCAGATATTCGCGGTTTGAAAAGCGGTTGTCATATATCAGCATAGCCAGTTTTCTGCCGTCGCCATTTGTATTGTCGCGCAAAATCACAGGCTCGTTTGTATCAAAGAGCAGGCTGAAATCGCCTCGTACATATATGCAGTCGAGAGCAACCTCGGATATTGAGGAATGAAATGTGCCCGGAGGCACTATTATTATGTTTCCTGTAGAAAAGGGATAGCTTTTTCCATCAACGCGAAGTACCCCCTCGCAGTCAAGACAAAAGGATATTTCGTAGTCGCTGTGTTTGTGAAAAGGGTACTCTTTTGTACCTTTTGTTGTACGGCTTATAATAAGATTCATATCATCACCCATTCAAGTGTAGCACAAATCTATGTTTTATACAAGTATATTTATAAAAAAGAATATCAAAACCGCTGAAATAGTGATATAATACAAAAGGTTATAAATTAACATAGGGAGAAAGACATATGTTATTTACAAATAGGGATCTTTCAAAAATAATAGTTCCGCTTCTCATAGAGCAGGTGCTGGCAGTTACTATAGGCATGCTCGACACCGTAATGGTTGCAAGCGCAGGCGAAGCCGCGGTATCGGGTGTTTCGCTGGTTGACTCGGTCAACTTGCTTATGTCATATATAGTTGGTGCACTTGCAAGTGGTGGTGCCATTACCATATCTCAGCTTCTTGGTGCGGGCAATAAGGAATATGCCATTAAGGCTGTAAAACAGCTCATATGGGTAGTACTTCTTGCGGCAAGCACAGTTATGATAATAATGCTTACATTCCGAAAGAGCCTGCTTTCGCTCATATTCGGAAGTATAGAAGCCGAAGTTATGGCAAATGCGCAAATCTACTTTTTGTTTACTGCTCTTTCGTATCCGTTCCTTGCGCTTTACAACGCAGGTGCAGCCATATTCAGAGCAATGGGCAATTCCAAGATTTCCATGAGAGCATCTCTTATTATGAATGTTATAAACCTCGGCGGAAATGCGCTTCTTATATTTGTGTTCAAGATGGGTGCCGCAGGTGCTGCTATTGCCACACTCTTTGCAAGAATGGTGGGTGCGAGCATCATGATGTACCTTGTACACAACAAGAAGCTCGAAGTATATGCTCACAGACTCCTGCATTGGAAACCCGATTGGCATCTTATAAAGAG
>JAZLCB010000271.1:0-3527 GCA_045614005.1 Clostridia bacterium | reverse complement strand
CCTATGGCAGAGGCGATATTCAATAGAATAAATACTTCCGTTGAGCATACAGCGGCTTCCCGCGGTACAAATGTTTTCTTTCCGCAAAATGTTTCGCCAAAGGCAAAAAATGCGCTTGAGGCTATGGGTATTAATTCGTTTGCTCACAAATCTCAACAAATTACAGAGGATGATATAAAAGAGAGTGATCTGATACTGACAATGACCTCGTCACACAAAATGGCACTCAAAACTGCTTGTCCTAAGTATAAACAAAAGGTTTTCACTCTTAACGAAAAGGCTTTTGGTAAGGATTCTGATATTTCCGATCCATACGGCTTGACGCAAGAGGATTACGATATTTGTGCAAAACAAATACTCGATGCTGTGGAGAAAATTATATGTACACTGTAAGCACTGACTTCAATGCACAAGATATTTTTGAGCTGGAAAAAGAATGCTTTCCAAATGAATTTTGGTCTTTGAATCTTATAGAAAAAGATATTGCACATTCTTCGTATTTTGTTGCCAAACTCGAAGATAAAGTTGTTGGCTATATATGTGTTTCATATGTGCTTGATGAAGCAGAACTTACCAGAATAGCCGTTGCCCATTCGCACAGGCGTCACGGCATTGCGGCACAACTTGTTGAGTGTACCAAAGAAATTCTTCGTAAGAATGGATGCAAAACTTTGATTTTAGAGGTACGCAGTTCAAATTTACCTGCACAGGCATTATATAAGTCAATGGGCTTTGAAACATATGCTGTAAGAAAAAATTATTATCATAATCCGAATGAGGATGCTGTTCTCATGTCGACAAAACTTTAGGTGGTGATTATTTGGCTCTCGTTTTAGGTATAGAATCTTCCTGCGACGAAACTTCGGTTGCCGTTGTTGAAGACGGAAGAAAGGTTCTGTCAAACATTATCTCATCACAAATAGATATACACAAGGTTTATGGTGGTGTAGTTCCCGAAATCGCCTCGCGAAAGCATCTTGAGGCAGTAAATTCGGTAATTAAAGAAGCTTTGGAGACCGCCGGTAAAACTTTTGATGATATTGATGCAATTGGTGTTACATATGCACCCGGTTTGGTAGGAGCTTTGCTTGTTGGCGTTTCTGCTGCTAAAGCACTTGCATATTCACTCTCTAAACCGCTTATACCGGTACACCATATAAGAGCACATATATGTGCCAACTATATTGAACATCCTGATTTAGAACCGCCGTTTATGTGTTTGGTGGCTTCGGGTGGACATAGTCATATAATTTTGGTAGAAAGCTATACAAGTTATAAAGTAATAGGACAAACCCGTGATGACGCTGCGGGCGAAGCATTTGATAAGGTCGCTCGCGTTTTGGAACTTGGGTATCCGGGTGGTCCGAAAATAGATAAACTTGCTAAAGAAGGTAATGAAGATCTAATTAGTTTCAAGAAGGTGAGCTTTGGCAAGGATAATTTCGATTTCAGTTTCAGCGGAATAAAAACCGGTGTTATCAATTATATACACAATCTCACACAAAAAGGTTGTGAAGTCAATAAAGCTGACATAGCAGCCGGATTTGAAAAAAGTGTTGTTGAAATACTCACAGACAACCTTATATCGGCCGCTGACAAGTATAATGTAGACCGCATTGCTCTTGCGGGTGGCGTTGCTGCAAACTCCAGATTGCGGCAAGAACTGGAAAACAAAAAGGGCACTAAAAAAGTCTTTTATCCGTCACCAATTCTTTGTACGGATAACGGAGCGATGGTTGCATGCTGTGCATATCACGAATGGATGGCAGGTAACATTGCAGATATAAGCTTAAATGCGATTCCGTTTTTAAGCGTTGAACTCATTTAGCACAGGAGGGTAAAAAAATGAAAAAATTCAAAGTATTATCGGTAGTGATGGCAATTATGCTTATCGTGTCAATGCCTTTCGGAGCTAGCGCAAAATCTTTTAGCGATGTTTCCGAGAGCACTCATGGTTGGGCTTTTGAGGCCATACAGAACATGGCTGACATTGGAGTTATCAATGGTTATTCTGATGGCACATTTAAGCCTAACAATGTTGTTACAAAGCTTGAATCACTTCTTCTTACCGCGCGAATTCTTGGTGTTGGAAGCGAAGAAAATGCAGAACTTCTCGATGCTTCTATAAAGAAATATGGTGAGATAGTTGATGAATATGAACTTACCTTTGGAAAAGATGAAATCTGCTATTTGCTTATCAAAGATATTATTGACGAGGATGAATTAACAGATTACATAAGCAAAGCCAACGCATCTTTGGGCATGAAGAGATATGAGATTGCTGTTCTTCTTACAAAGGCGCTTGATGCAGAAGATGATGTAAGCAAAAATCTTATCACTTCGCTTGAATTTGCTGATACGGAAGATATTCCTGCATATGCTAAGAAATATGTTGAATATGTATTTACAAACAACATCATGAATGGTGTAGGTGACAATACATTCTCGCCTAATACAGATGTTACAAGAGCTCAGATGGCTCTGCTTATGGACAAACTTTCAAAAATGACCGCTTACGAATATTTTGCAGGTCAGGTTTCTGAAGTTGACTACAATACTAATGTAATCAAAATCAAAAATTCAGACAAGACTTCTCGTTACATTGTAAATGAAGATGCTATATTAAGATTAGATGGCGCTTCAATTACACTCAAAGATGTTTCGAACGGTTACAGTGCATTTGTAACAATAAAAGATGATGCGCTCTATGCTGTTGATTTTGTAACACCTCTTGTAGAAAAAGAAGTTAAGGGTGTTCTTACAGGCAAAGCAACAGGAGCGAACAACTCTGTTTCCTTCTATGTTGTTGAAGATGATGATCCGACCCCTGATACAAGCGTTAAAGAATCTTATCCTTTAAGTGAAGGCGCTGTTGTAACATTTGAAGATGAACCCGCAACATTAAATGACCTCGCTACAGGTTCATATTTAACAGTAAGCATAAAAGATGGCAAGGTTGTTACTCTCCATGCATATTCAAAGACAAAGACTGTGGTAGGTAAAGTATCCGCAGTCGAGATTACACCTGTTGCTAAGTTGTACATTACCGCTGACAATGGTTTAGAAGAAGGTTTTGTTTTAGCTTCAGAAGTTGAAACTACCAGAAACGGCAAAGAAGCAAGTGTTTCTGCGGTAGTAGCCGGCGATACAGTAACCGCTACAGTTGTATACAACAGAATTACCAAGATTATAAGCACAAGCAAAACACAGCAGGTTAACGGCGTTATAAAAGAAGTTGTTATTTCCGCAAACCCCAGAATTACAGTTCAGGCATCTGACGGTTTAGTTACATATCCCGTAACCAATACCTGTACTTTTGAAATTGCAGGCAAATCTGCGCCTACTTTCTATGATCTTAGAGTAGGGGAGTCCGTTTCTATTACTCTCGAAGGCGAAACAATAGTTAAACTTGTGACTAATGCTACAGATGGCGTTACACAGATAAATGGTATTGTAACTTCTGTTAATGTATCGCGTAACCTCATTCAGGTTAATTATATAGATTCCGCTTCCGGCGTGTCTGTAAT
>JAZLCB010000270.1:0-1792 GCA_045614005.1 Clostridia bacterium | reverse complement strand
AACCCATTTATGTTCCAATGCTCCATTATGGAAAATGTGCGAATTGCACGCCCCGAAGCATCCAATCAGGATGTAATAAAGGCAATGGAAATAGCCCATGTGCATGAATTTGTAAACGAGCTTCCCTCGGGTTGGAACACCATAATAGGCGATGGCGGACTCACCCTCTCGGGCGGACAAAAACAGCGAATTGCCATAGCAAGAGCCGTACTCGGCAACCCCGACATACTGATATTTGACGAGGCAACAAGTGCGCTCGACAACATATCCGAAAAGCTCATTCAAGAGTCTATGGAAGAGCTCATGAAGGACCACACGGTAATAATCGTAGCTCACCGACTCACCACAATACGAAATGTAGACAGAATACTGGTATTCGAAAACGGCAAGATAGTAGAAGAGGGCAACTACGACAAGCTCGTATCGTCCGACGGCAAATTCAAAGAACTTCTTACATTTAAAAATGATTAAACAAAAACGCTTTTGGTTTCCCAAAAGCGTTTTTTATTTACTCTATTGCAGTTTTTAATTTATCTATGGTTTCTTCGTACTCTTTGAGTTTCTTGTTGTAGTTTTCCAGATAATGCGGATACTTGCCGTTTTCGCCTATAACATAGGAGTAGCACGCGGTGTATGCATAGTACACATCGCTTGCAAGCGGTGCAAGCTCCTCATCACCACTCTTTTCAACGAGGCTGTTGGCATAGGAAATAGGTTCTTTTGCACTATCGATCGCCTTTATTTTGTCGTCATGCTTTTCCCTTAACTTCTCGGCATTTTCTATATGGCTTATCCAGTCGCGGTTGTACACATCGTTCTCGTAGTAACCTGCCATTTCGGTTATCATTTCCATGGACTGCTCCGCACGGCTTATAAGCTCCTCCGAGTAGTGCACTGCCTCGGCACGGCGCGAATACTTAATATATCCTACAGCCGATATCGACACTATTATAATAACTGCCAAAAGTACGGGCAAGCCTATTTTTACATAAAGCGGAAGTGCCTTGAGCTTGTCCTTGAAGCTCGGGGCTACGTAAGTTGCCTGCGCTTCCTTTTCTTTTATGTATCTTCTGATATCGCAACCGCATTTTTTGCATACTTCTTCGCCGTCCGAAAGTCTGACATAACACTCGGGACACCTTTCGGGAATCGGCAATGCACCGCAATGCGGACACTTATCCTCGGTATCGGGATATACTTTTTTACATGTAAGGCAATACACCTGTCTTACCCCTCCTGTTCATCCCCCTGTGAGGATGCAAAATTTTCTAAAAATGAATGTCTTTCGCCCCTGCTCTTGTACTCTATAAAGGTATCTACATGCAGGTTATGAAGACTTTTTAACATATTTCTCTCCACATCGGGATTGAGCTTTGATGCGTGTTCGATGAGCTTTTTAATCTCTTTTCTTTTGGAAAGCTCTTCAAACTGCGCCTTCTCGGCGCTTTCGGTAAACTTGCACGCGCAAGCTATAAATTCCAAACTATTGTATCTTGCCCACGCTATGATGTGTTCTTCCTTGATGCAGAACATAGGTCGTATAAGCTCCATACCCTCAAAGTTGGTACTCTTAAGGCGCGGAAGCATTGCCTGAAGCTGTGAGCCGTACATCATGCCCATGAGGGTGGTTTCTATTACATCGTTCATGTGGTGTCCGAGTGCTATCTTGTTGCAGCCGAGTTCTTTTGCCTTGGAATACAAATGCCCTCTGCGCATCCTTGCACACAAGTAGCACGGCGACTCCGATACAGAGTCTGCCACAGAAAATATATCTGTCTGAAACACCTCGATA
>JAZLCB010000269.1:0-1014 GCA_045614005.1 Clostridia bacterium | reverse complement strand
TACTTCGAGAGGTCTGACTTCCAACCGAGGAATTCCCCGGTCCTGGCCTGCGATATGCGTCGGCTCGCCTCCTTGACCACCTTACCGCAACCGACACCTGTCTGATAGCTCTTGCACGCGGGGTGAATCATCTGCGGCATGAGGTCAAACAGAAGGTCGTTGGCGATAGAGAGCACGATGCGGTCTACAGGTTCGTTCCCATAGACGGTACGGTACTCGCCGTTATCCTTCGGAATCTGTTCCGTATGCGGTGGAGCAATCTGATACTTGCCCTCCTTCATTGCCCTATACATGGCTGCACGGGTTCTTTCGGTGCACAGTTTGATGAGCTCAGACTTCTTGATGTCCTTACCTACACCCTTATCAATTGCCTTCGTCCATCTGTCGATGTCGAAGAACATCTGCAAAATCTTGTCGTTCATGCTGAATTTATTTATAAAGGTTGCAAGCTTTCTTTATCGCTCTTACTATTTTTCTGTACTGAAAACAAGCTCCAGTTCCCTTTGTGCGCTTATTATACCACACACAACTTCCACATACTTCCTTTTCTTTTTTATCCATAATTCTCTGTTTTTAGTTAGACTGGCACCCTATACGGACGCTATTCCGCATAAGGTCTGTGGTTAAGGTTTAAGGTATTCCTCCTTTGCTACGATATTCTCAAGCCATCCTTCCGCATCACTCAATGCCATTATGTAGGCATCTCGCTCCTCCTTTGTCTCGAACGAACGTCTTGTCACACTCCCAAGTTCTTCCAATTCCCTTTCTGAAGTCTGCTCATCGGCATCCCATGCTCTACTATATTTTCTTACCGCATCAGCTCCGAATACTACCACTACATTGAATTTGTTTCCTTCCATAATCATTTATTGGTTCAGTTAGACATACATTAAACAAGAAGCGGCTGCAACGCTTCCGTTGCAACCGCTAATTAACTAACTAATAAACATACCCCGAAGGACAAATGTTTGCCCTTCGGCTAGGAATCTCATAGCAAGAAGTCGTCGAAGTATC
>JAZLCB010000268.1:0-6324 GCA_045614005.1 Clostridia bacterium | reverse complement strand
TTTCTGCAAACAAGTACTATTACATTAGTGGTTATGAAAGCGGTAGTGTTCTGGCATCCGATGGCAAATACTATGCATTCAAAGGCTGGTGCAAAACAGGAACAGATTTAGTCATCAATAAGAGTTATCTTTCCGGCATTGGCGAAGATTTAGATCTCACAGCTGTATGGACAGAATTATCCATCACTATTAATTATTATGATGAAAAGCAAAACCTTATAGAGACCCGAAACTATGACTATTATGAAGGCATAAGTGGGATTTTGGCTCTTGAGCCGGAAGCGCGCGAAGGATATCATTTTGCGGGATGGAAAAAAGTAGGCACAGTAATGCGTACATGGCCCTACATTGATGTTAGTTCATCAGCAAGCGGAACGACCACCTTTGACTACATGATGGATTGGGTTGCTGAGGGCGAAGCATTTCCTGTTGTAATAAGAACTTATATGCCGGAAGGTCAGGAAAGAATCGGCAGTATTAATGTGATATTCTACGACCAGTTTTCATCATTTACCGGCCCGGGCGCTAATGAACATACAATGATATTTGTACCCAAAGGCTGTGATGAATTTGAAACCACAGTCTGGTGGAAGAATAATGGAAAGACATATGAGGAGTGCAATATGCGCTATGACCGCTCCAGCTTAGCGGATTGTTATCTGACAGCAACTGTACGAGATGGCAGAACATACTTCATAAAATATAAAAATAAGTTTATAGGACTTGATAACTGGAAAGGTTTTATTAAGACATACTTAAATGAGTACAAGGTTATACTTGATGATGAAACTGTAAGTACGCTAACTCATAAAACAGGCACAGCGACTCCACTTCCTGTAAACAGTAAAGATGGTTATGTGTTTGACGGTTGGTATGATAATCCGGAATTTGACGGCTCACCGATAACAGAGGTTCCGGCAGAACACATAGGCGACATTGTACTGTATGCTAAATGGACTGCAAACTAATAAAGATAGCGGATATTTTAAGAAATAATCGAGGTATGGGGGTATGCGGGCGATTTGTAAATCGCCCCCACACCGTATCTGTAATCGGAAAAGAAAAATATATTTAGGAAAGGAAGACGGTTATGCAAATTAAAAGTCTGAAAAGAATTTTGTCGGTTCTGATTGCATTACTTATGGTAGCGACAATAGTACCGAATTCAATGCCACAGACTGTATATGCCTTGTCGGATGAAGATATTTCGGCAACCGTTGAGCTTGGTAAAGGTTTTAACCTTCTTGAAGGAAAGACCTTTGAAGCCGGTAATCTCAAGTCGGCACCTATTTTCAAATCAATGGAAAATATGAACCCCACCAAAACTCGTCTTGGTGATGTCGAGTCAAAAATGACATATATCACAAGTATGTCATCCTACCTTGACAACACTCACACAGATGTATCTGTAGATGTAGGGGTATCTACAGACATACTTATGGCAAAAACAGATATCAAGGCAAAGTTTGGTTTCAAAGGTTCCTGGGAGTCGGAAGGTTCTACCAACAAATCAAGACTCATTCTTGAAATTATTGCAAAAGCATATAAATATTCAATGAACATAAACCAGGGTAACCCGTGGGAAAAGGACGCAAACGGAAACTATGTAACACTCAATGACAAGTTTGCAAAAGACCTTATAAACATGGACCCCAAGGCATTCTTTGCCACATACGGAACACATATTGTAACTCAGTATGACGCAGGTGGAGAAGCGTATACCTCCTATGAAGGTACCGATACATCAAACTCTATGAAGAGCGAGTTTGATATCGAAGCTAACGCAGAGGTTGGCGTAAGTACCGAAAAGATTGCATCTGTTAACGTAGCAGTCAATACATCCGGTGGCGAAAAGCACGAAAATAGCTTTTCGGAGAACAATCAGCAGATGAGCATGCGCGTTCGCGGTGGCGATCCCATGTATTCTACATTTGATAAGATTATATCCGGCGATGCTGACGAAACAGTAAACGCATGGCTTGCATCAATGTACGGTATGGACGAAAACACCGGCTCAACAAAGTCCACAATGATTAAGAGCGATAACATGCAGCTTTTTGCAATGTGGGATCTTCTTGCAATGGACAAATCCCAGAGCCATACAGTTCGTATAGAAGAACTTAAGAAATACTATATGGACAATGTTAAAGAAGAAATCGTTGATATGTATCAGGAATTTATCTACGGCATATCCACTAATTTCGCAGACGGATACGACAGAATTAATACAGCTATAGTTACTGACGAAGTTCTCGATTCTGTTGACGAAATTCCCGAAGGCTTTCTTCCCATACGTACCGAAGATGATCTTATGAGAATGGACGGAAACGCAGACTACATTCTCTTAAACGATATAGAAATCACAGACGACTTCATACATGCGGCTGTAGATTACAAAGAGTTCAGAGGTACATTTGATGGTAACGGACATACTATAAGCGGTCTTAAGTTAATAGATACCAAAGGAAAGTATGTAGGTCTTTTCCCGCTTATTAACGCAGGTGCGGTAATCAAAAATCTTGTTATCAGAGATGCCAAAATTGAGATTGAATCCAAAGAAGGCGACACAGTATACGCAGGTATACTCTGTGGTGCAAATACCGACGGCCTCACAGGTGGCGACCTCGGTAAGATTATGGATGTAAGAATCGAGAATTCCAGCATTACCATAAAAGGTGGTGCAGGTACTACATATCTCGGCGGTATTGTTGGTTATACAGACAGCAGAGACGACAATACCAACGACAGAGCGCTCCAGAGAGCAACTGTTAAAAACTGTGTAATAAAGAATGAACGTCAGGGCGAAAATAGTGCTGCAGGTGCAGTTACAGGTTATCACAAAGGCCAGGGCGGCTGGGCAATGCTCAGAGTTGCTTCTTATGATAACGAAGTATCAACAGCACAGGGCTATGCAGGCGGTGTTATAGGTCGCAGTGCATACCAGAGAGGTTCTTATGTATTCGGTGCAGGCAATACGCCCGATAACGGTTACATCGGAAAACTTGAAAATTCTTCAAATGCAAGTTACGAAAAGATTTTCACAGTAGGTAAAGAAGATTTTGCCCTTGGTGCAGACTTCGAAATATTCGAAGAAAGCGAAAAATGGCTTACAGCGGAAAGTGAAGCTCATCTTTGGACATACAACGGCGAGTGGGATGAACTTCCCGAACCCGTATTTAACACAAGCTTCCCGTATCTTGTAGTTCATGCACCAAGCGGTATCATAGCATACAAGGATGCTACCCTCGGTACAAATGACATAAAGGTGTACTACGCACCCGACCCCGCTGACAAAGAAACATTCGAAGATGTTACAGACTATGTAAACTATATCTACGATTTCAGCGAAGTGGGTATTACAACCGTTGCTGCAGTTTACGGTAACAAAACAATAGAGTTCGAGGTGGAAGTATTAGAGCCTACAGTATCGGAAGCTATCGTTGTAAACGCAGGCAAGACCGAATATCAGGTTGGCGATGTGTTTACTATCGACGACTTTGTAGGTCAGCTTGTGTATACAAATGAGTTTACAGAAAATGTATTCAAAACAAATGCAGAGTTTGTTGTAACTATTCCCGAGCTCGAGGGTAATACACCCGTTGTTCCCGGCGAATACGTATTCGAAGATACAGTTGATTGTACAGAGGTTGTAGTAATATACGATGATGTAGAATTCGTTTACGAAATTTCTGTAGCCGAGGCAGAGGATACAAGTGCAAAGATTAATTTTACAGCAAACTATATTCCCGTATCTGCAGATTCTTTCAAGTACGATATTTATATAAACGATAACCCCGGTATCGTAGCTCTCAAGGCTACACTTGAGTATGATGAATCTGCATACACACTCAAAAATATTATCAACAAAGAAGCTTTAGCAGGCTACTCCGATTCTACAGAAACAGACGGAGAGAACGTAATATACGAATCACCGATTGAAATTTTCTGGAGCGATGCACAAACAGCAGAAAATAACACATTCAATGGTGTAATTCTGACTCTTGAATTTGACTATACAGGCGGTAGACAGAACGCTGATTTCTATGACGACAAGCTTATCAAATTTATCTTCAATGGTGCTTACGATGTAGTAGGTAACCCCGTAGGTGGTGTAGACGGCATCTTTGACATAGCAGACAGCAAGGTAAAGGTCGGCGATGTCAACGCAGACGAAAAGGTAAGCATATGGGATGCAGTACTTTTAAAACAGAGTACATACAACGATAATTACGATAACCTGTTCTTAAGTGCTGCCGATGTAAACTTTGACTATATGGTAAACACTCTCGACTCGTTGTTCTTAAACCGTCACATAGTAGGTCAGTACGGTCTTCCCGGAACACCGGGTACATACAATGTTACCTTCAAGGGTTGTGGATTTGACACTTACGAAAGTGTAATGTCCGTAGGCGATGTACTCTTAGAACCCACACATCCCGAAAATTTTACATTTGATGGATGGTATGACAATCCTTCATTCGAAGGTACTCCTATCACACACCTTTCTGCGGTAACAGGTTCAAATCTTACCTTCTGGGCAAAGATGGTCTGTCCTGTTTCATATTTCTCGGGTATCTTCTATGATGGTTCGGATGCACTTCCCAGAACTCACTCTATAAGCCCCGAAAATCCGTTTGATCTTTCGGAGTATGAAATAAGTGCAGACAACTATGATTTCCTTTATTGGACATACAAATTTAACGGTACCGATGATGAATACGAAAGAATACCTGAAGGTGGTATAACAGAAATAAAGGGTAATGGCCAGTTGTTTATCAGACCTGTATTCTCAGATATAAAGGAATACCATGTTTATGTAGTAGTTGAAGCTCCCGGCCTTTTCACAACCACACTTTACAAGGAGACATATGTACCGGGCAGAACAATTTTTGTTCCTTCAAGCGGTACTCCTAACTACGATGGTTACATAAAAGGCACTGATTTATATCTGGATGCCGCCTATACAGACGGACCTTATACATCCGGTACAAGATTCACTACCGATGCAACCAAAAAGGAAGATTTGTACTTCTACTTCAGATACGAACCGGTTGAATTTAATGTTATTATTGACTGGGGTGTAGAGGGCGTTGAGGGCAAAACTTTCCGATATGTTTATGGCAATGAGGTCAAACTCCCCGAGCCTCCAAACCGTGTCGGTTATACATTCAATGGTTGGAAGTCAACTCATACAACAGCATCGGGTAGTACAAACACTGATAACATTATGGGCGATTCCTTACCTAAACAGTGGTTGCCGTACCGTTATGTAAACGGAATGGATGTTACTCTTACTGCTCAGTGGTCAAATGTATCTAAGTCAAGTATTACATTAATAGACGGACTTACACATAGTGGTTCAACATATACATTTGATCCTTCAAAGGATTACACACTCCCCGCCGGAAGCACAAATCTTGTTCTTGTAAATGGTTCATATTACAAATTTGACGGTTGGTATGACAACAAGGAATACACAGGAAGTCCCGTTACGGTAATCCTTGCTAATACATTTGATCCTGCAAAGTATAAATACTATTCAAAGTGGTCTCCTGTATCCAAATCCTGATGAGGAGAATTGATATGAAAAGCACAAAGAAAATTTTAACAATACTCTTATGTATGATTGTCATAATGTCTTCGGCGGTAATTGTATCTGCTGATGAAGGCGACTTTTCGGGCATTGTATCCCAAAGAGTTGATGTTTCGGATAACGGAGATGTCGAAGTTCCTATCGACATCTCCGGCAACCCCGGTATAACAGCAATCAAGCTCGAAGTTTCCTATGATAGCGATGTATTGACACTAAAATCGGGTGGCGTTACCGACAAAAATCTTTTGATTGGAAGAGTGCCTACCGAAATTACACCAAATCCATTCAACTTAGGTTGGGAGGATTCGGGTGTCGACGCTGCAAACAACTTCTCAAACGGTACAATAGCAACATTGTCATTTGATGTAGACGAAGATTTTTACGGTACAACAGAAGTTGAAGTAGTCGTAAAGGAAGCTATAAGATACGATGAAAAAAGAAAAACTTTTGTCATGGTAACAAACCTTCAAAGCGGTATTGTATCTGTTACAAGAGATAAGCTTGCAATAAAAAATGGTGTAGTAGTTGCAAACGGTGTAGCCGGCGAAACACTAATTATAGCAAGCTACAATGCAGACGGCATGATAGACTGCAAAGCATATCCCAATATGGCAGGGGATATTAAGCTTACTGCTTCTGCTGTTGTAGACATAGAGGGTGCAACTAAGATTAAAGCATTTTTGTGGAAAAACTTAGATACCATCATTCCTGTGTGCAACAGCGCAGAAGAA
>JAZLCB010000267.1:0-8020 GCA_045614005.1 Clostridia bacterium | reverse complement strand
TGTTTCCTGACAGCAATATTCAAGCCAAAGAGCATTTGGTGTTGCGGCAATTACCTGCAGCGAAGCACTCATAAGTATGCCTGTCTTGAACGCGTGAGGAATAACCGGTATCTTATGCAGATAAGCCATGTCGATAACCTTTTTTGCAACTGTTATACCACCGCAACGACTGATATCGGGCTGAATAATATCTATACCGCAGCCTGCTATGAGCTCGTTGAATTCAAACATTGTTCCAACCTGCTCACCTGCAGAAATTCTCATATCAACACTGTGTGTAAGTCTCTTGTATGCCTCGAGGTCGTCGGGAGTAAAGGGTTCTTCTACCCAATAAACATTTTCCTGTTCAAACTCTTTGCAAAGACGTATAGCTGTCTTGACATCTCTCCACACCATACCTATATCTATCATAAGCTGTGGATCATCGCCCATAGCCTTACGGCACATCTTTACAAGTTCAAGGTCTCTCTTGTCGCTTTGACCGAGTGCACCCCAACCAAATTTAATACCTGTATATCCCTGAGGAAGATATGTATCTGCAATTCTTTTGATTTCATCCTCATTATCGGGCATGAGTACGCTGCAATAAGCAGGAATCTTATCACGGAAAGCTCCGCCTATCAGCTTATGAACGGGAACACCGAGTTTCTTTCCGAGAATATCCCAGATTGCCATATCTATACCACTCATTGCATGAATAGCCGCACTTCTTCTGCCATAATAATTTGCGAGGTTGTACATCTTGTACCAGATTTTTTCAACATCAAAGGGGTCCTCTCCTACAACGATATCGCGAAGTCCCATGCATACCATATGTGATGCAGGTGATTCTATTATTGCCTTAACAACATAAGGCGAAGAATCCACTTCACCGATACCAGTAATCCCTTCATCGGTCATAACCTTGATAACGACGGTATCCTGACTTCCGTCTCCTATCATGCTTATTTCGGGTTGTCTTACGATTATTGCCTTGACATCTGTAATTTTCATTAATTTTTCCACCTTTCATTATTATTGAATAGAGAGCCTGCGGGCTTCTTCAATGTGTGAATTTAATATTTCTGTTACCCTTTCATCCTTATTGACAAGCATCTTCACAATAAGCATGTGTCTTTCCTGAATTGTATCCTTTAAGGTCTGCGAATGGGTAAAATTGAGCATAAACAACTCCCTGATAACCGGAACAAATGTTCTCCATACCTGTAACAAATCTTTGTTTCCGCTCATGGCAACGAGTGTTTCATGAAATAGTGTATCGCATTCGAGAAAATCCGTATCAGAAGCATCTTCAAGAACCTTCATAAGTCTGGATATATCCGATGTTGTTTTTTCTAATATCTGTTTTACCGCACTACATTCCACATATGCACGCAATCCATAAAGATTATTTATATCGTCTTCGCTCAAAGTGCTTATCCTCTTGGTGCCGTTGGGCATGACACGAATCAGTCCCTCCTGTTCCAAAACAGTAAGCGCACCCCTTAATGCCGCACGGCTGCAACCATAATCCTGAGAGAACTGCAACTCCGTAACCGCGGTATCGTTTTTGAGATTTTTCATGATGATATCACGTCTTAATTGTTTTAAAACCGCCTGAACGGTGGCGCTTCTGTTCATTGCACCTTGCATACACAACACTCCTTTTAAAAATTATACACCAGCTCTATAAAATTGTCAACATTTTTTAAAAATTGTAGACAATTTGTTTTAAAGGGTGCAAAACTCTCCTTTTATGACAGAAATATCTATCATAAAAAGCCGACCATCCAATCGTCAGATTTTTGTCTGCCCTTTGGAGGTCGGCTTATTAATACACTAAACAAATTTATTGTGAATATATTTTTATTTTGTACCGAATATTCTATCGCCCGCATCGCCAAGACCGGGAACGATATAGCCTTTTTCGTTAAGGCATTCGTCTATATTTGCACAGTAAATCTGTACATCGGGGTGTGCTTTTGTAAGAGCTTCTACACCCTCGGGTGCTGCTATAAGGCAAAGGAACTTAATGTTCTTGCCGCCATAGGACTTAATCTGTGTTATTGCATCTATAGCAGAACCACCTGTTGCAAGCATGGGATCTACAACAACTATAAGTCTGTTGGATATATCATCGGGAAGCTTGCAATAGTACTCATGGGGTTCTAAAGTTTCTTCGTCGCGGTACATACCTATATGACCTACTTTTGCAGAAGGTACAAGTCTTAAAAGACCGTTTACCATGCCGAGGCCTGCACGAAGTATGGGAACTATCGCGAGCTTTTTACCCTTTATGAGCTTTTGTGTAGTTTTCTTTATGGGTGTTTCTATCTCTACATCTTCCATGGGAAGGTCGCGAAGAGATTCAAAACACATAAGCATTGTTATCTCCTCTACCAGCTCACGAAACTCCTTGTTGGAAGTGTCCTTCTGTCTTAATATGGTAGTTTTGTGCTGAATTAAAGGATGGTCAAAGATAGTAACATTTTCCATGATGAAATTCTCCTTACTCCTGTTCTGAACCCTTGGATACAATGAGGTTTGTGATGATACCGAGGATTAATGCACAAGCGATTGTTGTGATTTTAACAACACCAATCTGAAGTGATAAACCACCGATACCTGTGATTAAGATGATGGAAGCAACAAAGAGATTCTTGTTGTTGGAAAGGTTAACACCCTGAAGCATCTTAAGACCGGATACTGCTATAAAGCCGTAGAGTGTAATACATACACCACCCATTACACAAGCGGGGATTGTTGCAAGGAATGTTACAAACGGAGCTATGAAAGAAGCAACGATTGCTATGATAGCTGTTGTGAAAATAGTTACGATAGAAGCATTCTTTGTGATAGCTACACAACCTACGGATTCGCCGTATGTGGTGTTGGGGCAACCGCCGAAGAAAGCACCGAACATAGAACCGATACCATCACCAAGAAGTGTTCTGTGAAGACCGGGATCTTCTAAGAGGTCCTTGTCTATGATAGTGGAAAGGTTCTTGTGGTCTGCAATGTGCTCTGCAAATACAACAAATGCAACAGGAACATATGCTACTGCGATTGTTGCTATATAACCTGCATCTATATCCTTGATGCCTTTTGCAGCCTTAAGGAATGTGAAGTCAGGATACCACTGCATATTGTTAAAGAGGCTAAAGTCAATAATCTGTAAAGTTTCGTTGCCTGTCTTAAGACCGATAATGGTAAAGATAGCTGCTACTGCATATCCTGCAAAGATACCTGTAATAAAGGGAATGAGCTTTAATGTCTTCTTACCATATACGGAAGAAACCATTACTACTACGATAGTAATCATAGCACAGATAAAGCCTATCCAGCCTTTTGCACCCATTACATATACGGAGTTTGCTGCATCGTACTGTGCGAACTTAAGAACATCGCCAACAGCATTACCTGCAAGTGAAAGACCAATAATTGCAACTGTAGGTCCGATAACAACTGCGGGCATGAGCTTGGATATCCAGTTAACGCCTGCAAACTTAACTATGATAGCAATTATCACATACACAAGACCTGCAAAGATAGCACCAATGATGATACCTGCATGACCTGCCGAAGCGGAAGCTGCACCGCCAAAGGCTGCAAACATAGAGCCGATAAAGGCAAATGATGAGCCTAAGAAAACAGGGCTTCTGAACTTAGTGAAGAGCAGGTAGATAATTGTACCTACACCGGCACCAAAAAGTGCCGCAGACTGTGACATACCGTTGCCGATAATAGCAGGAACCGCGATTGTAGCTGCAAGGATTGCAAGAATCTGCTGGAACGCAAATACTAAAATCTGGCCAAACTTGGGTTTGTCGTTTACATTGTAAATCAATTTCATTTTTTATCCCTCCGGAATTTTATTGATTAAAAGAATTTTACCACAATATTTTGTGGTTTTCAAGGATTTTTTGTAAAATCCGCACAAAAAAAGGAAATTCATGCAGAATTTCCTTTTTTAACGGACATATTATACCTGTTCGAGTGCCTGACTGAGGTCTGCAATAATGTCGTCTACATTTTCAAGACCCACGGAAAGACGCACAAGACCGGGAGTGATACCGCAGTTTACAAGCTGCTCGTCTGTAAGCTGACGGTGTGTGGAACTTGCAGGATGGAGAACACAAGTTCTTATGTCTGCAACATGTACAAGATTACGGGCAATCTTTAAGCTGTCTATAAACTTAACTGCATTTTCTCTTGTGCCTTTGATAGAAAGTGCAATAACACCGCAAGTACCCTTGGGAAGATATTTCTTTGCCAAATCGTTGTACTTATCATCAGCAAGACCGGGATAGTTTACAAAATCCACCTTGGGATGATTCTTTAAGAACTCAGCACACTTAAGGGCGTTTTCGCAATGTCTGTCCATACGAACGTGGAGCGTTTCCATGCCGAGGTTAAGAAGCCATGCCGCATGAGCAGACGGATACACGCCAAGGTCTCTCATGAGCTGAACTCTTGCTTTTGTTATGTAAGCTGCCTCGCCAAAATCTCTTGTGTATACAACACCATGATAGCTTTCATCGGGCTCGGTCATTTCGGGATAGTTGCCGTTTGCCCAGTTGAACTTACCGCTGTCTACTATAACACCACCTACCTGGAGTGCATGACCGTCAAGGTACTTGGTTGTAGAATGGATAACAATATCCGCACCAAACTCAAAAGGTCTGCAAAGGTACGGTGTGGCAAAGGTATTGTCTATAATGAGCGGACAATTATTGCTATGTGCAAGCTTGGCAAACTTTTCGATATCTAATACGCAAAGAGCAGGGTTGGCAATAGTTTCGCCAAAAACAGCCTTTGTGTTGGGTTTAACAAACTTCTGCAGTTCTTCCAAAGGAAGGTCGGCATCTACAAATGTCATGTCTATGCCAAATCTCTTTAATGTAACGGCAAAGAGGTTTACTGTACCGCCATAGATTGTGCCTGCGCTTATGAAGTGGTCGCCCGACTTCATTATATTAAGAAGCGAAATAAGAGATGCAGCCTGACCCGATGTTGTGCAAAGTGCGCCTACACCGCCCTCCATGGCAGCTATCTTCTTTTCTACAGCATCTACTGTGGGGTTGGATATTCTGGAATACATATGTCCTGCTTCGGTAAGGTCAAAAAGCTTGCCTATATGTTCCGAAGAGTCGTATGCATATGTGGTGCTCTGGTATATCGGGAGAACATTTGTTTCTCCATTTTGGGGTTCGTAGCCCTCGTGCAGACATTGTGTTTCGATTTTCATGATGTTCCTCCTTTAAATACTACCCCTCCTTAAAAAAGAAGGGGTAAAAATTATGCGTGTTTTATAAATGTCTTAAACTTTTCTTTAACAGTAGGCTTTCTCTCGCCGAGAACATCCTGATTCTTATAGGTGATATCAGCCTCTATGTCACTAAGCTCTGCTTCTATCTTCTTAAGGGCGTGTTCTACCGCACCCTTTACTTCGGATATGTACTGCTTAGCAGTTTCAAGACGCTTAGCTTCGTCTTCTACCTTGGTATGAGCCTCATCTATCATATCTTTTGCACGGCTGTTAGCTTCGTTTATCATAGAAGAAGCGCACTTTTCCGCATTTATGATAGCGGTGCTTATAACATCGCTCTTGGCTCTTAAATCTTCGGTCTCTTTGGTTAATGCTTCGTAGTCTTCGTTAAGAGAAGTATTTACTCCCTCAAGTTCAGCTACGCGAAGTCTCAGGTTTGCAATTTCTTCCCTGAGAGATTTAACCTCATTTGTAAGATTTGCGTTGTTGTCGCTAAGATTCTTAATCTGAACGCTGTAATTTTCTATTCTCTTGTCAGCCTTGTTCTTCTGCTCTTCTAATTCAGCTTCGTGCAAGGTGTTTAATTCTGTTATATATTGGCACACGCTTTTTTTGCTGTAGCCAAGCATTGAGCTTTTGATTTCCGAAAGTTCCATAAATATACCTCCTATATAATCAACACGATTATACATTTTTCTTTTGTAATTGTCAACATAAACCTATGTTCGCATTAATGAAACATATCCATAATGCCTCGTTCCGACATACTGCAGTATGAATCGTCACTACATATTATATGGTCTATAACTGCTATGTTTATACCCTCAAGTATTCCTGCAATTTTGGCAGTTATCGTTGTATCCGAAGCAGACGGATGCGGACTGTCGCCGGGGTGATTATGCGCAAGGATAACTCCCGTAGCCTTTCTTAAAAAAGCCAGCTCCAGAATCTTTCGCACATCTGCATTTGTAGCATTAAATGTGCCGTCACTTACAATATCCACCGCAAGCACATCCTTAACGGAATTAAGACTTATAAGTAACATTCTTTCGTGGTCAAGACCTTTAAGAAACTGCATACAATACTCTGCGGCATCTCTATTTGTTACAAGGCGAATTTTCTTTTCCGCGCTCTCTGCACTGAGCCTGTTTGGAAGCTGACCGATAAGACGCAGTAGCGATGCACCTGCTTCGCCTACACCATCCACCGAACAAAGCTCTTCAAAGCTTGCATCAAACACGCCGTTCAGCGTTTTGAATTTTTCCATAAGCTTGTGCCCTGTTGGATTTGTGTTTTTGCGTTTATTTACATAGAAAAGTAAAAACTCAAGAATTTCATGGTCGTCAAAGGCATCTATACCGCGTTTTAAAAGTTTGGCACGCATTCTGTCTCTGTGACCGGAATGAACATTTTTAATATCTTTATTTTCCGACATAGCCGTCTCCTACATTTCGTGTGATTGAGCTACCACATTTTCTATACTTATATCTTCTTCAAAGGGAGTGTTTTTTCCGTCTTTGGAAAGATACAAGAGGTACTCTATATTACCCTCAGGGCCCTTTATAGGCGAAAAATCGAGACCCTTAAGCGAAAAACCTATGCTGTGTGCAAACTGCGATACATTTTCTATAACGCTTCTATGCACGGCAGGATCTCTTACAACGCCTTTCTTGCCTACCTCTTCCCTGCCTGCTTCAAACTGAGGCTTTATAAGTGCCACAAGCTCTCCACCCTCGCAAAGAAGCTCATACGCTACGGGAAGTACCAGCTTTAAAGATATAAAGGAAACATCTATAGATACAAAGTTAACATCATGTTCTATAAGGTTAAAATCCAGATAACGGATATTGGTACGCTCCATATTGACTACTCTGTCATCACTGCGAAGTTTCCAGGCGAGCTGACCGTAGCCTACATCTATGGCATAAACCATGGAAGCACCATTCTGAAGCATACAGTCTGTAAAACCGCCCGTTGAAGCACCGATATCCGCACACACCTTATCTTTAAGTTCTATGGGAAATACCTTCATGGATTTTTCCAGCTTGTATCCGCCACGGCTTACATACGGCATACCTGCCGAGCGAACTTCTATATTCATGCCTTCTTTTACTTTATCTCCGGCTTTGAACGCCTTCTGACCATCTATATACACAGCTCCTGCCATTATAAGAGCTCTGCCCTTTTCGCGACTTTCCACAAGTCCGCGATTTACTAGTTCTACATCCAAACGTCCTGTCATTTACTTAGTCAGTCCTTTGTAAAAAGTTTCTATGCTATTTGCTACGGAACTGCTGTCGAGCGAGTAAATCTCAAAGAGTTCCTGCTGTTTGCCGTGCGGAATAAAGCAAGTGTCAAAACCAAGATGAAGAGTATTTATCCCCTCACCCAGCTTAGAAGCCACATACTGCCCCATGCCACCGTCCTTTATGTTATCTTCTATAGTGACAAGCATTTTTTTGCCACTTAGATATTTTTTGATTTTGTCTGCATGGAGTGGTTTGATACAACGAATATTTACTACGGAACATGAAATTCCATTATCTTTAAGCAGCTGAGACGCTTCGAGCGACGTTTCGAGCATTCTGCCACATGAAACAATAAGAACATCGTCGCCGTCCGATACTTTTTCGGGAGAGATTATATCCGTGTTTTCTGATTTTCTGAATGATACGGAACACTTAGGATAACGGACCAATACAGGTCCCTTACATTCGTTTACGGCGTATTCTATCATAAGCTTTAATTCGTCATAGTTTGAGGGACAAAGCA
>JAZLCB010000266.1:0-6325 GCA_045614005.1 Clostridia bacterium | reverse complement strand
CATACGGGGTTCGGCTCCCGTGTGCTTAAGCGGGATATTGTTTTCTGCCAAGATAAAAAAGCCTTCCGCATTTTGCGGAAGGCTTTTCGTATAGAAATATTATAATTCCTTTTTAGCGTTCTTAGCTACTACCTTACCAAGTGCTATAAGAGCTATAGCATTGGGGGGTACCATGAGGTAGTTGAAGAAGTCTGTGAGTTCCCAAACGAGGTCGTTGGAAAGGATAGAACCTGTAAAGATGAACGCTATAGAGATTATAGCGTAGAGTAATACGCCTGCTTTCTTGTTGTTTGTAAGATACTGAGCGTTGAGCTTACCGAAGAAGTTCCAGCTGATGATTGTAGAGAAAGCAAAGAAGAAGAGGCAGATTGCAACAAATATGTTACCAAAGCCCTCACCAAATACAGAACCGAATGCCAACTGCATTACATTTGTCTTGGAGATACCTGCATTTGCTATCATATCTGCATATGTAGCACCTGTAGCACCTGCAAGAGGACCTTTGCCTAAGAAGATACAGGAGATAAGAACAAGAGCTGTCATTGTAAGAACAACAAATGTATCTATAAATACACCGATCATAGCGGCAACACCCTGATCATGGGGCTTTTCTACATTTGCCAATGCGTGTGCATGAGGTGTAGAACCCATACCTGCTTCGTTGGAGAAGAGACCTCTCTTAGCACCCTGGCTTATTGCAGTCTTAAGAGCATAACCGATACCACCACCGATTAATGCTTCGGGAGTAAAGGCAAACTTGAATATCATGCCAAATGTAGCAGGTACAAACTTGATACGAGCCACGAGGATTACAAGACCACCCACTATGTAAAGGATAGCCATGAAAGGAACTATCTTTTCGGTAACGGATGCAAGTCTCTGAGCACCACCGATGAAGATGATAGCTGCAATAACTGCAACTATAGCACCCATAACCCATACAGGAATATTAAATGCTGTGTTGCATGTTTCTGCAATAGAGTTGGACTGTACCATGCTACCCATGAAACCGAGTGCAAGAACAGAAGCTATTGCAAAGAATACTGCAAGGAACTTACCGAAGCCACCTGTGAATGCCTTCTTTATGTAGAATACAGGACCACCGCGAACTTCGCCGTCTTCGGATACGAGCTTTGTTTCCTGAGCGAGTACAGCTTCTGCATATATAGTAGCCATACCGAGGAAAGCTATAATCCACATCCAGAAGATAGCACCGGGACCACCAACTAAGATAGCACCCGAAGCACCAACGATGTTACCTGTACCAACCTGTGCTGCAACAGCTGTTGCAAGAGCCTGGAAGGAGCTGAGACCGCCCTGCTGCTTGCCGCCCTTTAACTTAAGGCCGCCAAAAACTCTCTTGCATCCTTCTCCAAAACAACGAACCTGAACGAAACGTGTTTTAAAAGAGAAGTAAAGACCTACACCTACAAGAAGAACAATAAGAATGTAGTCGGAGAGGTATGCGTTCAATTTCACAACAATGTCCAATAATTTTTCTTCCATTACGAAAGACCTCCTAAAAAAATAAAATAAAATAAGCTGTCCTTACAAGGACAGCTCCGGATTGACAATATGCAGACAATTATAAAACTATTAGTCTGCTCCGTCCTTTTGCCTGAGAGATTCGGCGAAAATCGCCTTGCACCTTCGGCACTCAATTAAATGAGATTCTCCGGAGTTCCTTCCATCCTCGGTTCTTTCGTTCCGAAGATTTCATAAGGTACTTAACTGCATGTATTATACCACAGTATTTTCCATAAATCAAGTGTTATTTTTCATAATTTTACAAATTTCTTCAAAAAGGCACAAACTTTTTCTGTATATGCCTTGGTATTTGTATAAAAACTCGTTGCATGCGTGGCCTGAGAAACGGTGAATATTTCCTTGTCCGAATTGCAGGATTCGTAGCAAAGACGCGACATCTTGCACGGCACAAAGCCATCAGCCTCACCGTGTATTACAATAAGAGGAATTTGCGTATTCCTGAGAGATTCCGTGCAAGAGTGCTCACAGATATTGAGATTGCCGAAAATCCATGCACCCACCCTTGCAAAGAAGTAGCCTATATGTGCAGGAAGATGCATATTGCCTGCCACATGAAGGATTATTTCCTTTGCTGAGGTATATCCGCAGTCTGCCACAATAGCCTTTACATTATCGGCAGGAACAATATCGGATGCCATCATGGCCGTAGCCGCACCCATGGATACTCCCACAAGGATAATCTGCGTTTTATCACCAAAACGCTCGGTAATATACCTTGTCCAGCCGAGGCAATCTCTTCGCTCATTTATACCAAAGCTTATAACCCTGCCCTCGCTTTTGCCGTGTGCTCTCTGGTCGGGCAGGAGAAGATTAAACCCCATATCTCTTAAAAGCCTGAATCCGCCTCCTCCGTCACGGCAATAATTGCTCCTGTAGCCATGCATTATTATACCCACAGGTGCACCGTCGCGGAAGTGATAGTATCGTGCCGACAGCCTTAGCCCATCATGCGAGGTTATATTTACAAATTCAAACGGTGTGTTTATAAGTTGCAGTATGTTTTCCAATGCTCGAGGCTTAAAGTCGCAATCGGGTACATCGTATGCCTTGGCTTCTCTATACACATGCGACTTAAAGCAATAGTCGTATGCCAGATAAGATATACCAAGGAAAACGACAATAACAATAAAGGTAACAACCAGAGCTGTAATCATATATAAATATTCCCCCATATGTTTTATATGGATTAATATGCCCAAAATCATCACAAATTACCATGTAATACATATAATGATATAAAATGTGTTAAGGTTGGTCATTTATGTCATCTTTTGTTTTAAAAAATATATTATTGCCGTTTTTTGGTACTGCACTCGGCTCTGCTTGCGTGTTCTTTATGAAAAAAGAAATGAACGAAAAACTCGAAAAATCCCTTCTCGGCTTTGCATCGGGTGTAATGATAGCCGCCTCGATATGGAGTCTTATCCTTCCTGCCATAGAGAGAAGCAACCATCTTGGTTCTTTTTCCTTTGTACCTGCAATTACGGGGCTTTGGTTGGGAGTAATTGCCATGCTTATAATAGATAAGACCATTCCCGAGCCTCATATGGAGGATATGTCGGAAAATGGTCCACACAAAAAATCTATGCTGTTTATGGCGGTAACTATCCACAACTTTCCCGAGGGAATGGCTGTGGGTGCTGCTATAAGCGCTGTTATTTCGGGAGCAAGCCACCTTAGCATGGCAAGTGTGTTTGTGCTGTCTGTGGGCATTGCAATACAAAACATCCCCGAAGGAAGCATAATATCCATGCCTCTTGCATCCAAGGGTAAGACAAAGGCCTTTTTGTACGGAAGCTTGTCGGGTGTGGCAGAACCGCTCGGTGCGATAATCACCATAATATTTGCTTCGTCTATAACACCCACCCTGCCGTATATGCTCTCATTTGCCGCAGGTGCAATGCTCTATGTAAGCGTAAGCGAGCTTATACCTCAAATGACGGACAATAAAAAAAGCTACATAGGCACGCTGATGTTTTCATTGGGATTTAGCATCATGATGTGCCTTGATGTAGCTTTGGGGTAACAAAAAGGTCAGAACTCAGGTATAAAATCGCTTGTTGCCGAAGTTATATCCTGCAGATACACATTATTTAATCCCAAAAACTCTATATGTTCTGCCATGGCTTCGTAGTGATTGGGATTAAGTCTTGTGCCAAGTTTGGGATGGCAACATACATTTTCCATCGGTGTATACTGGCTCATAAGGCTTATGTATATTGAGTCGCCATATGTTTTGGCAAGATATTCCACTATCTTTTTTGTTTCAAATAGCATACCGGGGAGCATAAGGTGTCGCACAATTACGCCCTTTTGCATTATACCGTTTTTATCAAAAACACTCTCTCCTACCTGATTTACCATCTTGTCGAGAGCCTTTTTGGTATATTCAAAGTAATTCGGTGCGGAAGAATACTCCAAGGCATATTTGTCCGAAAAATATTTTACATCGGGCATATATATACTTACATGGTCTTTTAAAAGTTCTATCGTTTCCTCTTTTTCATAGCCTCCGCAGTTGTAAGCTACGGGCAGGTTTAGCCCGAGCTCTCGCGCTTTGTCGAGCGCTTCGATTATACCCGGTACATAGTGAGTAGGCGTAACAAGGTTTATATTGTGTGCTCCCTTATCCTGCAAATCCATAAAGCACTCTGCAAGCTCGCCCGTGGTAACTACTCTGCCCTTTCCCACGGTGCTTATTTCGTAGTTCTGACAATATATACACTTCATGGTACAATGCGAAAAGAACACCGTTCCCGAACCGTTTGTACCCGAAATACAAGGCTCTTCCCAGAAGTGAAGAGCCGAACGAGCAATTTTTATTAAGTTGTCTGCACCGCAAAAGCCTTTTTGCCCTGCGTTGCGGTTTGCCCCGCACTCACGCGGGCAAAGTATGCACTTAGACAACATATATATTCCCTCTATTTCATAAAAAGACAAAGAACAATGGGCACAAACACTGCAGGTACATAATTCATAAGCTTAACCTTGGTAATACCCATAAGGTTAAGACCAAGTACCAGTATAAGCACCGAGCCTGCGCAGGTCATCTCGCCTATTGTATAGTCATTGAGGTAAGGTGCTACAACCTTTGCAAGAATGGTGATTCCTCCCTGCAAAACCAATACCGTAATTGACGAAAGTCCTACTCCGAGTCCGCCGAGAGCAGATGCAAACACTATAGCCGATATAAAGTCGAGTATTCCTTTGGTATACTGCATTTCGTGATTGCCTGTAAGACCCGACTGAAGAGGGCCTACAATAGCCATTGCACCTACACAAAAGAGGAGTGATGCACTTACAAAACCCTCCGCCACACTACCTGCGGTACTGCCTTTGGAAACCTTTTGTTCTATTTTTTCACCGAGTTTGTGCATTTTGGCATCGAGATTCAGCAAAGTGCCTATAAGTCCGCCAAAGATGATGGCAAACACAAGTACCATGGTATTGGAACCTGCTGACATACCATCTATTCCTATGTAAAGCACTATCATTGCAACTGCAGTTGTCATGGCTTCAGCTATGCGTTTGGGCATACCCTTTTTCAGGAGTGCTCCCACAAGCGCACCCAGAATTACTGCAATTACATTTACTGTTGTTCCAAGCATACTATACATGATTTATCTCCCATTTCTGAATGTACCTGCCACGCATATGTCGCCATCCTCCGATGCAAGATGTACATAGTATCCGTCGGAAATTTCGGTGCAACATACCTTGAGTATATCGCCAAGAAGTGCAGGCTTTTTGTAGAGGATGCTTATGTCTGTAAATTCATATTCAAACGGAAGTGCATCCATAAGAAGCTCCGCACTCTTTTGATTGTTAAGGTGTCTGTTTGTGTCTATTTCCTTATTGGAAACCCTTATAGTGTACACCTCGGGAGCGTCCTTTATAAGATCAGGCTTTTTGTATGTAAAAAAGTCATCGTTAAAATCATGTATGGGATAAGCCTCCTGCATTTCGGGGCTTATCTTGGCTATTGTGCCTCTTACGGAATCAAACAAAAACCAGTTTGCTATGGTTTTGCACACTACCTTGCCGTTTTGCTTTAATATGCATCCTCTCTCCGAGGTAGCAAGTCTTGTAGACTTTACGGCGGTAAATGCCTCTATGGCACTGTCCGTGCTCACCTTGTCCTCAAAGTGCACACTAAGCCCCTGTATGAGCCATGCAACACCCAGACTTCTTAATTTATTTATGTCGTAGCCCAGAGATGCACTGTGACATACGGATATTTCCTGTACTATATCGAGCACCGAAGAAACCTTTACCGTATCAAAATCCTTGTAATCAGAGTATCTTATATCATATATTTTTGAAAACATGGTAAACCTCCCAATAAAATATACCAAATATTATACTATATTATGAAAGAAATTTCAACACAAAAACTATTGCCAACCTATAAATATAGTGATATAATAACCGCGTACTGTATCTTTAAGAAATTGTAAAAAAAGATGCAGAATAAGTGAACTGAACCGAAGGGTAACCCGAAGCTAGAAGTAGTTGTGTTAGTAACAGAACATGCCCGCAAAGCTAAAAATCATTTTTCCCTTTGTTGTCGAGCTTGAAATACCTTGTATTCCTTCGCCCTTCCGCCTCGGGAAATTCTGGTTTTTAGCTTTGCGGCTTCTACGAATTTTTTGTCAGGCTTTTTCGCTCAGTACGAGGAAAAAGCGCAAGTACATACGAGGTATTTACGAGCATTTTGACGAAGTAATGTGTGAAAAAACCAACAAAAAACATGTTCCGTTATTAGCACAACTACTTC